>NZ_ALBR01000065.1:0-143481 GCF_002081505.1 Bacillus sp. CDB3
AATTAAATTTAAACTTAAACGTAAAATAAACGTAACGTAACGTAAGTAACGTTAACTACTTACGTAACTAACGTAAAGTAACGTAGTACGACGACGCTACTTTTTTTTACATTCATTTCGAACTGGCTTTGGCGTTACACCTAAATGCTCATTTAACTTATTCGAAATATCTTTCACATTTTTTTCGTTTGGAATGTAATAATAAATACCACCAATACGTTTATCAGTACCTTCAATTTGCATTTTTTCCATTTGCAAGTCAGATCCAGCCATATTTTTCGTAATAGCAAGCATGTCATCAAACGTTAAGTTTGTTTTCATATTTTTATCCACTGCATCAAGTAACGAGCCCATTTTGCTAATTGATTGAACAGACATAGCTTTTTTCGCAATTGCTTCAATTACAAGTTGTTGTCTTTGACCACGCATTGCATCACTATCAATTTTACGCGTTCTTGCAAGTGCAAGTGCTTGTTCTCCATTTAAATGTTGGTAACCTTTTTCTAAATGGATCATACCAGCTTGATCTTTACTATCTTGTTCAGTGAAAGTAACTGGTACATCAATATCAATACCACCAATTGAATCGACAATTTGTACGAATGATTCAAAGTTAAACTTCACATAATAATCAACAGGGACATTTAAAAATCTTTCCACCGTATCTCGGGTACTTTCCACGCCACCAAATACGTGAGCATGAGTAATTTTATCTAGTTTTTTTCTAGTTGGAATATAAACACGTGAATCACGTGGAATACTTACTAGCTTAACAGACTTATCATCTTTATTAATTGTTGCTAATAAAAGTGCATCTGTTCGAACCGCTTCGCCATATTGGCTTTTTCTCATTTCACTTCCATCTACACCCATAATTAATATTGAAATATTATCCTTTAAAGGTTCAACTTCTTTATCACGCTTTGATGACTTATCAATTTTTGCATACGCATCACTTACAACAGCTTTTGCTTTGTTATATATAAACGAACCATATCCTACTCCTCCAAAAATAAGTAGGAAAAATGGAATTAATATGAACCATTTCATTGACTTTCTTTTAGAACGCTTTTTATTACTTCTCGTATTTTGTTCTAATTCAGAGCTCATACCCATTCGCCTCTCTTTCTCTTTACCAAGTATAATGTAAGTCTATTTATCTTCATATTGAATTTCCTTTCAGTAACCTTACAATTTTGTAAGGTTACTACTTAAACCCAATATGTATTCCATTTCACATTATACTCTCGTACTTATTTTTGGCAAGTCACTATTTGCCAATTTCAAAAATTTAGCACTTCGCAACATGTGAATTTACAAATTTATTGACTCGTTCATTTTAAATTAGGATGTTTTTTCCCTAACAAACGATAAAAATAAAGAGTCCAGCTAGTTATGAAATCTCTATGGATACAGTATATTTCACATTATTATTTCTCAAACGGCGTATACATGCTTTTTTTCCCCTGATTATAAATGAAAGCCGACTTTGCTTTTATTTTCGTTTTTTCTACTTCCCTATCTTCATTTGAGAAGTTCACAATAATTTTAATATCTTTTCCATAAGAAACAGATTGTACTAGCTTATCTTCTGTCAAATATGCAAAATTCGTCATCTCTTCTTTTACTGCTTTTTCATGAACTTCATTCCAAACTTTTAGATGCTCTGTAATTTCTTTTTTATGCTTATTCCACTCTACTTCATCTAAATGGTACAACGGAGGAACATTATACAATAATTCGGATAGCATTCGATTTCCAACTTCATCTTTTACTTTTAAACTTCCCCATTCCCAATGATGCGTTGTAATAACGGAATCGTTGTATACTAATTTATATAATGGTACCGAATATACTGGATTTAAATATACTTGTTTATATTCTTCTTTCAATGGCACTTGTTTTGCATATTTTTCAGGAACATTTTGATTTGGTGACCAATATCCGCCTACATAATACGGACTTGTTTTGTTTTTTCTCATATCTTCATCATCCCATTTAATAACAGGCGTTTCAATTCCATGAGCAAATGCAATCGTACTACTAGCAAAATCATTTCCGCCCTCAGAGCCAACTACCATACCTTTTTCTTGCGCAATATAATCCATTCGTTGTAATCTTGCTTTTAAATCTTGCTCTTGTGTCGTTATATGTTTCGCTGAATAGTCATCGTAAATTTCACCTGTTGCATCACAATCAATAAACCATGAATTATATTTAGGACCATTTTGTAATATATCGTTCATTCTTTCTTTTACGCTAGGAAGTGATAATGTCGGATTTAGTTTTCGTCCTCTACCTAAAAATCCTTGCACCTTTTCTCCATTTTTCTTCGTTACAGTTGCCTCTTCATATAACGATGGATCATTAAAAGATGCTGTATTCCAATTCTTATCACCTTTCTCATGAATTGAGTGATAAGAATCATACGGACCAACTAAATACCCCATTTTCTTAGCTTCTGTAACGAAATTAGGCTGCATATATCCTTGTTCCCAGTTCGGTAGACCAATCCACGCTTTGTCTATTCCTGCTTCTTTCATTTCCTTTATAATATCTGTCCCATCTGCGTTACCCCATTTACTTACTTCTTCAACCGCATCACCAAGTATCGACTTTAATAAATGCTTATTTAAGTTATATAACTCCATCTTCGATAAGTGATCCATGCCTTTCTTTAATAGTGCACTAGCTTCCTGATCAACTTTAGGAAAAATATCCTCTTTATAAAATTCCTTCATTGATAATACTTCGTTTACATAACGCAAAATAACATTTTTTTGATACTTATCGATGAAATCTTGTTTACTTACTTGCTCAAATACATTCAATTCTCCAGGTTCTGAACTATTTTTTTGAATAAGCTCTTTTATATGGCTAAATACAGGGCTATTTATTTGTTCTCTTAACTTCAGCCAATTTACATTACTTTCTGATAACCCATTTTGATTCCAAAAATAAAAATGAGCCGCCCCGTATAGCTTTTCGATTTCTTTATTTTTTCTAGCCTTTTCTTGTAATGTTTTAAATTCACCTTTTTCAATAATATAATCCTTATACAGTTTAGCAATACTGACCGCATCATTATTTGTCACATATAATTGAAATCCATATGTTTTATTTTTATTTATGCTCGGGAATTCATGTGTAAAATCAAATCCTATTTTCGGATCCGAATGAAATTTCAATTCATTATTAAACATATTGTTCGCAATATATACTATTGAATATTTCGAACCATTTAATGCGAAAAACTTCATAGAAAATGATTCAGCAAATGAATATGCATCATCCTTTAAAAACTTCTTCCAATTCTCATCATTGCTCGGAATTTGCTTACCTTCCCATAACGGAAGTGTATAATTTTCAGCCTCTACTTTCGGCCACGTAAAGCTTTCCGCACCAGTCGATTCCACTTCAATGTTTAAGTGGTCTTTTTTCTTTTCTAAGTTTACTTTTACTTTTTCATCTGGATATTCCCACGATGTACGATCCTTTTCTTTTTTTACATTCGATACCTTCATTTTCGGTAGGGGTTGTGATGCCTGTTCCTTTACACCCTCATGTTCTACAGTTATTGTGAATGTTTCTGGATTTACATCGTAAGTAAAATCTTTATACGTCGCTTTCTTTATTTTAGACTCTTGTACAGTATTATTACCTTTTACATCACAACCGACTAAAGTCGAAAATGACATAGTTGTAAGAAGACATATCGCTATCATTTTTTTCATCCTCTGCACCTCCACCAATGAATATACAGGTGCTTTGTTACAGGAATGTGGCAAAAAATAATAGAGCTAGCATATTGCTAGCTCTATTTGGAGTATTAAAAAAGGTGATATGAACAACTTTAACTCGCTTAGAAGATATGTAATACGATAACTGCTTTTTTCTTTTTCACTAATTATGAAACTAAGCAAATCAAAATTTTAACAAACATTCTTTAACTGAAAAAGTAAGTGTATACAAAGTATCCTAAAAGTAGTACTAAGATGATTATCCCTGTACCTTTCCAATTCATACCGCCTGCCATATCAACAGGACTACCTGATTCCGCTCTATTGAGTCCATCACTCAAAGAACCGGTAGGATTATTTTTCAATTCACTTTGTCTTATGCGTTCTCTTTTTTCTTCTGGTGACTCTTTTGAACTCATATAATCACCTCTAGAATTAATACGCTCTTCACTTAATTCTAAAATATTGGTATTCATTTCATATGCCAATTTAAAATGGATTTACAACGTAAAGAAAGCTAATGATGCTAGCTTTCTTTATAATCCAATATGTTCTTCCTTATTTACAGTAATCCCTTTATGGTCGATTTCAAGCTCACATACTTTCATAGCTGTAAATACTCTCGCTAATTGCTCCGCAATTTCTTGTCGCTTCTCATATGGAGTTAATATAAAAATGGATGGTCCCGCACCGCTAAGCGCTGTGCCATATGCTCCGAATTCTTTTGCACATTTACGAATTGATGGTAATAACGGTACAAGTTCTAAACGATACGGCTCGTGAAAATGATCTCTCTCCATCATTTCACCTACAACTTCCCACTTCTTTTGACAAAACGCAGCTACTAATACGTTACTTATCGCACTAGCCTTAACGGCTTCATGAAATGGAAACATCTCTGGTAATACAGATCGACTCTCGTCCGTATTTAGCTCTTCATTCGGAATAAGAGAAATTACGCCTAATTCCTTACTTTCAATCCTTACGACGGAAACATTCTTTCCATCCAGTGCTCCGATTACAGTTCCACCTAATATAGAAGCAGCAACATTATCTGGATGTCCTTCAAAATTTGTTGCAATTTGAACTTTCTGATCAGTTGTTAAGTTCAAATTTCCAAGCTGATTCGCAAGCTCTATTCCTGCTACAATTGCTGATGCACTACTTCCTAAACCTCTTGTCAGCGGAATATTACTAGTAACTTCTATTATATAGGGTGATAAAGAAGGACACACTTTACATGCCGTGCTAACAATTAAATTTTTATCATCTGTTGGAATTGAATCTTCAAAGGAATGGATTACTTGCCATTTATCTGCCTCCGCCTTTACCACCACATCTAAATATAATGACAACGCTATTCCTACTGAATCAAATCCAGGTCCGACATTCGCTGTACTAGCAGGGACACGTACTCTCAATGGTATCACGACATAATCACCCCTTTAATATGATCTTTAATTTGCTCTATATCATTTGACACACTTGCAATATCTAATTTATTAGAAGAAATTGCGATATCAGGATCTTTCAAACCATTTCCAGTTAATACCGCAACAACTGTTTCTCCCTTTTTAATTTTTCCAGATTGAACATGTTTGATTACGCCTGCTAATGAAGCATTTGATCCTGGCTCAGCGAAAACCCCTTCAGTTTTTGCTAATAATCTATACGCGTTTAAAATTTCTTCATCTGATACCATATCTATTTCACCATGAGACTGCTCAGCAGCCTCTACTGCATACGACCAACTCGCTGGGTTACCGATACGTATCGCTGTTGCAATCGTTTCAGGTTCTTCAATTACATGTCCTTTTACAATTGCAGCTGCTCCTTCGGCTTCAAAACCGTGAATTCTTGGTTTTTTATAACCCTTTTCTTTTTCATATTCACAGAATCCTTTCCAGTATGCTGTTATGTTCCCTGCGTTCCCAACAGGAATAGCTAGAACATCTGGTGCATTTTCCAACTGGTCACAAATTTCAAATGCTGCTGTTTTTTGCCCTTCAATTCGGTAAGGATTTACTGAGTTTACTAATGTAATCGGCTCTTCTGCAGCAATATTTCTTACAGCCTTAAGTGCATCATCGAAATTCCCTTCTATTGAAATGATCTCCGCTCCATAAGCAACTGCTTGCGCTAATTTCCCATGCGCAATCTTTCCTTCTGGTATTACGATAATACATTTCATTCCGAGGCGTGCCGCATATGCGGCAGCTGATGCCGATGTATTACCTGTAGATGCACAAATGATGGCCTCTGAACCTTCTTCTTTCGCCTTTGCAACTGCCATTACCATGCCACGGTCTTTAAAAGAACCTGTTGGGTTCGCTCCTTCATATTTTCCGTATAACTGAATCCCTAATTGTTTTGATATATTTAATAATGGAATCAGGGGTGTATTCCCCTCCATTAAGCTGACATCAGGTGTGTTTTCATTCACTGGTAAATAAGAAGCATACTGGTTTAATAATCCTTTATACATATTGTTTTTCCTCCTCAATAATGTAGTAACTGTTTATTTCACTTGCGACAGCTTCTATCGCTCCTAAAACTCGTTCGAATTGATATTTTGAAGTGTGATGTGTCACAACAACGACTTCTGCAAGTTCACGATTCAAAGGTAATTGGATAACCTCTTTTAAACTTACAGAATAACTAACGAAACATTCTGTTATTTTTTGCAACATCCCAGGCTCATCTCGTAATGAAATACGTAAGAAATATTTCGAAACTACTTCTTCATCTCCTTGTAATTCGTACGGCTCTGGTTCTTTTAACACACTTTTATTTTTCGGAACTTGATTCATATTTTTAACGATTGAAATAATATCACTTACTACAGCAGAACCAGTTGGTAACTTCCCAGCTCCAGGTCCGTAAAACATCACTTCTCCTACTGCTTGACCATGAACATACACCGCATTGAATTCATTATTCACATTCGATAGCGGATGATGACTTGGTAATAAAGTCGGTTCTACACTTAAGTGAATGGATGATCCTTGTTTTTCAGCTTTACCAATTAGTTTCATAGTAAATCCTAATTTTTCGGCCATCTCTAAATCTTCTTTTTCAACCTTTCGAATACCTCTAACTTGCACATCATCTAATGCAACATTCATCGAAAAACCTAAGTTTGCAAGAATTGCTACCTTTCTCGCAGCATCTAGTCCATCTACATCCGCTGTCGGATCTGATTCTGCAAACCCTAATTTTTGCGCTTCCTGTAAAGCCTCTTCATACGACCATCCATTTTGACTCATCTTTGTTAACATATAATTTGTTGTTCCATTTACGATTCCCATTATTTTTTCAATTTGATCTGAAGCTAGCCCGTCTGCTAATCCTCTTAATATTGGAATCCCACCCGCTACACTCGCTTCGTAACATAGGTCACATTCATTTTTATTTGCCAGTTGCAGAAGTTCCGCACCATATACAGCCATTAAATCTTTATTTGCTGTTACGACATGTTTCTTACTTTGCAAAGCCTTCATAATATGCTCTTTCGCTTCTTCAATTCCGCCCATTACCTCTACTACAATATCAATATTTGAATCATTTAGAACTTCATCGACATTACTTGTTACTACGATTCCATCAATACAAACATCACGTTCTTTTTCCAAATCACGTACAACGACTGTCTTTACCTTTACTTCATATCCTGTATCAAGAGTAATTTTTTTATAATGTTCTTTCAAAATATGGACAACACCACTTCCGACAGTACCTAACCCTAATACCCCAACATTAATAACGTTATTCATCTTCTAATCTCCTCCTAAATAGTTTAATTGTTACACCTATGAATCACCTTACTCTGCTTTTTAATCATGCAGGTGGTGGTTATTTCCGTACGTACTAAACCCTTCATGTTACCGCACCTCCTTTCAAAGTGACAAAAAAACACACTCATCCCTAGGAAAGGGACGAATGTGTTTTCGTGGTTCCACCCTTGTTCCAACCTAGACTTATTTCCTTCTAGATTGCTCAAGTTCAGATAACGGCTGATACCGTCAATAATTACTAGATTACTCGTTCACTATTGAAGTTCAAAGGTGGTAAAACCATTTCTCGTGTTAGGAAGCTCACACCCTTGGCTTCCCTCTCTGTAAACCGTAAAAATGATTTCATGTCCTTATCGTTACTTTTTCGTTCATATATATTTGTTAACTCATTATACTCGCATAAAAAACAAAAGCAATATATTTTTTAATTATTTTAAATTTTCAATCTTAAAAACTATAAAAAAAACACACTCATCCCTAGGAAAGGGACGAATGTGTTTTCGTGGTTCCACCCTTGTTCCAACCTAGACTTATTTCTTTCCAGGTTGCTCAAGTTCAGATAACGGCTGATACCGTCAATAATTACTAGATTACTCGTTCACTATTGAAGTTCAAAGGTGGTAAGATCATTTTTCGTGTTAGGAAGCTCACAGCCTTGTCTTCCCTCTCTGTAAACCGTAAAAATCATCTCATGTCCTTATCGTTACTTTTTCGTTCATGTCTATTTGTTAACTTATTATAGTTATGAAAATTTTAAAAAGCAAGCCTATTTTTACTCACTATTTTAAAGATAATTTTTCATTATATTTCACAATAACATTTTACAATGACTGCTCTTATTACTTTTTTTGCAATTTACTATCTTGCAAATCAACAGTTCATATATAAATATTCCATTTTAAAACGAGAAGATCTCCACTTTCTAAAACTATATCAATAAAGAATTTTTTTAATACAATCTTTTCGTATAACTTTCTTCTAAAGAACGTGCAACGTCCTCTTCTGAAGCATTCACTTTCGCATGCTCCAGTAACATCTTCGCTGCTGAAGGTAACTCTTTTTTATTTAACCACGATTCTGGATCCCACATTTTTGAACGTATAAAAGCTTTTGCACAATGTATATAGCACTCCTCTATCTCAACAACAATTCCAAGTAACGGATTACGTCCATTCGCCTGCATTTCTCTCAAAATTTCTTCATCGTTTGTAATGTATGCTCGGCCGTTTATTCGGAGTGACTCACCGAGACCAGGAATGAAAAAGATTAATCCTACGTGCGGATTCGAAATAATATTTAAAATAGAGTCTATACGACGATTACCCGGCCTTTCTGGGATGATAATTTTATTTTCATTTAATACATATACAAATCCAGGTGCATCTCCTCTCGGCGAAGCATCACACTCTCCTAATTTATTTGCAGTAGATAATACTAGAAAAGGAGATTTAGACAGAAAATCTACACAATGGTGATCAAGTGATGAAATAACTTTTTTCAAAGCCCGCTCACTTGGTTGCCCCAATATTTGTCTTAATTCTTCCTCAGTTGAAATTATTGATTTTATTTCCTTATTCTCTATCTCCACTTATAGCCACTCCTTTTTCTTTATTTTCCCAAAATTCAATACAAATATTGTATAATAAAATTTGCAGAAAGGGGAATTAAAATGACAGAGTGGTTAACGATATTTGATTCTGAAAAAAATACACTTGGAAAGAAATTACGTAATGAAGTGCATCGTGACGGTGATTGGCACGAAACATTCCATTGCTGGTTTGTAGAAAAAGATGATGAAGATATGTTTTTATATTTCCAATTACGCTCTAAAAATAAAAAAGAAGCTCCAGGTATATGGGATATTACTTCAGCTGGACACATTATGCATGATGAGGATGTACTAATTGGTGGCCTACGTGAAATTGAGGAAGAATTGGGTCTTTCCTTCCAAACGACTGATTTAACATACAAAGGAATCTATAAAATAGATTATGAAATTTCAAACCTTACTGATCGTGAGTTTTGTCATATGTATTTTCACAATGTAATAAAACCACTTCCATTTGCACCAGGTGAAGAAGTAGACGATGTGATGAAAGTACATGCAACTTCTTTTCTACAGTTATTAAAGAGGGATATTTCATCTATAACGACTATTTCTGCTCTAAACAATAAACCGATAACGATAACATTTGAAGATATTTATCCGTATGACCTTGAATACTATGAATTTGTTGTAGAACAAGGAAAAGAATTGCTAAAAAATAATAGTTTGTAAATAAAGTGAAGGCTAATAATCAGTGGGGGTTGTTCATCCCCAACTGATTATTAGCCTTCACCAATCGGGCGTTTACGGGCAGTTGATCTCCCAGCTTATATTACCCGAGAGACCTATTTTATTTATCATTATTGTTCAAGTATCTTCAATCTTTTCTCTACTCGTACAAATAAGCGAATGATTAACAATAGCATAACAATCATAATCGCTATCATTGTGTGCGGATATCTAAACAGTATACTAATAACACTTCCAATTAACATCATGATGAATCCGTTTTGCTTCATCACTTCTGCACTATACCTATTACCAGCATCCCATAATTCCTTATTTTTCATAGATCGTTTCGTACGATAACCATATGCCGCGTTAATGTCTGTCGGTGGATTTTTTTGGAGTATAAGTGCCGCAAGTATAAATATAATACCAATCAATATGCTTATTCCTATGTTTACTAGTGCATCAATCAATTATATCCCCTCCTAACCTACACTTTCATTATACGACATAACCCTAAATTTCCCAATTGATAACACATTCACTTTCTTTCTTTCGATGTCTGGAACATACTTGGAAGTGTTACAAACCGAGCCCCTTTCATTTTTAACTGCGGAATGATTTTGTCTAGTGCATCTACAGATCCTTGCAAATGTCCGCCTGGAGTTGAATGCTGAAGTATGACACTACCTGGAAATGAATTCCCTAACACATTATTTGTAATCGTATCAGCACTTACACCTTTCCAATCAACCGTATCAACACTCCACTGTACAATCATAAAATTTTTCTCAGTTGCCCATTTCAATTGATTTTCAAGTATTTCACCATACGGCGGACGTATAAATTTAGGTGCATAACCAGCTAAACGATTTAATATTTCTTCCGTTTTTATAATTTGATTACGGTACTCAGCCTCATTTACTTTCGCTAAATTCGGATGGTTATACGTATGATTACCAATTACATGCCCTTCATTAGCGATACGCTTTACTACATTCGGATACCTTTCTGCATTTTCACCAAGCAGGAAAAAAGTAGCTTTTACATTATGTTGTTTTAACTTATCTAATATTTTTGGTGTAAATACTAAATCTGGTCCATCATCAAATGTAAGAGCCACTTCCGCCTTATTGTATGGTCCTGAAAATGCATACGCATATTTTTCGGCCCATGAAAACGGTGTCCATGATCCCCGATCCTCTTCTTTCATTTGGATTTCATAATTTTGAGGAACATGTAAAGCGTATGGCAATGAGCTTATATAGTCTCCATAATAAAATGAGTTATATGGCATATAAGCATACGAAACATTTCGCTCTAATCCCCATTGAAATGGAACGAACATCTCTGGTGAATAAAAATAATACATGATAAAAACCTCCCTAAAATTTCATATGTGATTCAGCTGCACTTTGTTAGAGAAATTCTTATTCATGAACAAAAATAAGACTGTCCATAATTAGGACAGTCTTACTACTTTATAAAATTAATATATCGTTGTACTATCTTTCGGCAAAGCTTTCACATGTTTTAAATAGCTCGTCACTTTGTCATCATCATCTTGCGGATATTGATAACCATAAGTACTAGCAATTTCATTCGCAGCTTCCCTAAATAAATCTCCCATTACAAAGAATGACTCCCATATGTTTTCATATTCAGCATTAGAAAAGGTCCTCTTAAATTGTTGCCATATATCTTTTTCAAAATATTGCTCGAAATGCTTACCAAACTTCCCTGCATTAACTGTAAAGTCTGTTTTCATACCAATATGCCATTCTAGCATTACGATTAACATATCTCGTACTGGCCCTTCAAGCATCCCTTTCGCATAAGAAAGTTCCTCGCGCCACAACCCTTTTCCTACGTTTGTACTGCACCACCAAAACTCATTACAGCAATCTAAAAATTCTTTTTCTGTTGGCTTTTTTATTAAGTAATCTTTATCGCTTGCTGGCGGAAATTCTCCCATACAATTATCTTTATCTAGAAGCAGCTTACTTAAACTATCTTGCCTAACGAATATATCTATCAAATCAACCGGAACTAGCGCTAAATCAATTCGGTTCCCATCCATAAACTGCATTAAATACGGAAACTTCCCGTCTTCATCTGCTGGAAGTAATGACATTTCTTCCGGCATTTGTACAATCATTATCTCTCCAAATCTTTGAATCCAATTATGATTAGACGTAAAAGATTGGATATCTTTTACAACATATATAATATCATAATCTTGAAAACAATCTCTTTTCACATTTGGATTTACACGTGATCCATTCATGATGACTGCTCGAATTCTTTCATCCTCATTTGCTGTATTAACAATTAAGTCCAACATTTCTTTTTCAGCTCTCATCTATTCCTAACCTCCAATTTTTATATAAACTTATATTTTTATGTATGTTGGAGGTCCACGAGCTAGCTGTGTTACACACGATACATGTTATAATTTTTGAAATTTCTTTTTCATCCCTTTTACCTCCTCACATCACTCTTTTACGACTGCCATTATAAATCCATCATACCCTTTACTTCCGACAGTTTGAAGCCCTGTAGCACTTACACGCGGTTCTGCAGCTATCAATTCATAGAAACGACGTATCCCTTGTACACGAGGATCGCTGCTAGTATTGTCAATAACTTCACCTTCACGTACTACGTTATCCCCAATAATTACGGTACCAGGGCGTGATAGTTTCAGCGCCCATTCAAAATAAGCAGGGTTATTTTGTTTATCAGCATCTATAAAAATAAAATCAAATGGTTCATACTTCTCATTTTCTATTTGTTGTAAAGAATCTAATGCTAATCCTACTCGTATTTCAATTCTATCACTCAAATTGGCACACTCAATATTACTACGAGCAATTTCAGCATGCTTTTCACTTGCTTCTAATGTAACAATTCGTCCTCCTAATGGCAATGCCCTTGCAAGCCATACAGTGCTATATCCACCTAAAGTGCCAATTTCTAAAATGTTACGAGCTCCTTGAATTTGTACTAATAGTTGTAAAAACTTACCCTGAGTTGGCGATACATCATGTGCCGGCAAATTAGCTGCAGCGTTTGCTTGAAGAACTTCTTCTAATATAGAATCTTTCGGTATTAATACATCACTCATATATTGATCAACAGCCGTCCATTTCTCAATCGTACTCATGTATATACCATCCCCTTAAAGTTTTTAATGCTTTTCTACCATGTACATCTAATTATACCGAAAATTCTGTTTCAAACAAAAAATAAAAAAAGGGACACCCACTCCATTACAGAATAGATGTCCCTTCTTTTTTTATAAATTTAGCCCTTACGGATTAGTAGACCAAAGTCCAGCTGATTTAATAAATGTGCGTTTATTTAATTTCAGCTGTGCTACGATAAACTCTGCAATATCTTCTGCTTGCATTACTTTATCTGGGTTTCCATCAGTTAACCCTAAATCTACAGCCATATCAGTTGCTACTGTACTTGGAGTTAACGCTGTTACACGAATGTTATGTTTACGAACTTCCATTGCTAACGATTCTGTTAATCCAAGAACACCAAATTTAGAAGCACTATATGCACTTGTTACTGGTGCACCTTTTTGTCCTGCTGTAGATGAAATGTTAATGATATCACCAGATTGTTGTTCAATCATACTTGGTAAAGCTGCACGAGTTGCATAGTATACACCCATTAAGTTTACTTGAATGATTTTTTCCCAATCAGCAACGTCTAGTTCTAAAAACTTACCGAACTTAGAGATACCAGCGTTATTAATTAAAATATCGATAGATCCTAAGCCGTTTTTTAACGTTTCAATTGCAGTCGTTACCTCTTCATACGAAGATACGTCAGCAGTCGCAATAACAGCTTTTACACCTTCAGCTTCTACTTCTTTCGCTACAGCTTTTAAGTTTTCTTCTGAACGAGCTAAAAGACCTACATTTACGCCTTCTTTCGCTAATGCAATCGCTACAGCACGACCAATCCCTCTACCTGCTCCCGTAATTAAAGCATTTTTACCTTGTAATAATTCTGCCAAGTATAACACTCCTTAATCATCTCAGTTGTTTATTATATTAAAAGTGTATCTATGTTTATGAAAAAAGGCAATGATGCACTTTCATGTGCGTAGGTTACTTCTAGGTAACTATAGAAAATTTACAAGCAAGAGGATTGAATGAAAGGAAGGGTTATTCTATACGACACGTTCAATTTATTGATGTAGATGATGATAATCATGGTGCAGAAGCATTCATTGACTTTAGGAAAGATAAAGAACTCGATTACAAAATAACGAAGGAATAGCTTATCAATATAGTTGTAGTAATGGTAAATGTGTCTTTAAAGACACATAATGTTAGAGAAACTCCCCAAACCCATCAAGATAAGATTTTGAAATACCCCACAAATGAAAATTTTATCTCTACACAGTTAGCTATGAGCATTTGATTTATTTTACATCCTTAGAATAATGTTTCCAAGATGTTGATTTTTTTAATCCTGACATACCATAGTTTTCAAATCGTTTCATCCATTCCTTTAACGATCCTACCGTGATTTTATGCTTTGAACAGATCTCTTGAAGTGTACTTTCTCCTTTCTTATAAGCAAGTAACATTTCTTTTTTTACTCCATAGAGTATGGGCTTTTGACATAGAAAAATTCCCTTTAAGATACAACAGATTTTTATTTTTTAATCTGTCTACCTTAAAGGGAGCATATCAGATTGAATTAGTTCTTTTTTGTACTTTTATGCCGATATATTTTGCTTTTCTCGCAGTTCAAATTGTTTTTCACTACGATTTGCCATAAATATATAACATAAAACTGCTCCCACTTCACATAAGACAATCACAATCCCCATAGGGAGTGCTGTATTACTACCTCCAATCCCAACTAAAGGCGCAACAAGCGCTCCAGAAATATATTGGAACAACCCAAGCAATGCTGCAGCTGTTCCAGCAGCTTGTTTTTGATTTTTCATTGCTAGAGAAAAACCTGGTGTTGATACAACCCCAACACTTGATCCAATAAGGAATAATGAACATAAAACACCAATTAATCCGATTCCTAATACAATCGTGAGAAGTAAAGAAATACCACCGACAACTGCAATACCAATACCAACTACAAATAATGTTTTCTCACGTAGCTTCCCTGCTAAACGACCGGTAATGTGGGTGGCAATAATAATACCTATACCATTAAGAGCAAAAAACACACTAAATTCTTGAGGGGATGCTCCATATATATTTTGCAGTACAAACGGTGATCCCGAGATATAAGCAAACATCGCTCCTATTACTAACCCTTGTGACAAAGCATACCCCATAAACAAACGATCTTTCAGTAATCTCTTATATGTTGATAACGTTCCTGTTAAACCACCTGTTGCTCTCTCTTCTGGAGGTAATGTCTCGGGTAAGAGAAAAATAACAGATACTAACATAAAGACACATATTGCTCCAAGAACAACGAATACACCATGCCATGATGTAACCTTTAACAATTGTCCTCCAATCATGGGCCCTAAAATCGGTGCTGCTCCGTTGACTAACATAAGCAGTGAGAAAAACTTTGTCATTTCAGAACCTGAGTACATATCGCGTACCATGGCACGCGATATAACAATACCTGCGGAACCTGAAGCCCCTTGTAAAAATCGTAAAAGAATTAAACTCCAAATAGATGGTGCTACCGCGCAAAGTAAAGAAGATACAACAAGAATAATAAGAGCAATAATTAAAGGTTTGCGCCGCCCATAAATATCACTAATAGAACCAATGAATAATTGTCCCAACGCAAGCCCGAGCAAAAAAGCTGTTAACGTAAGCTGAGTAAAAGAGGCACTCGTTTGTAAATCATCTGTTATTTTTGGTAACGAAGGCAAGTACAAATCAATGGCCAACGGTCCAATTGCTGTAAGTATCCCTAATACAAGAATTATCCATAACCTGTTTGCTTTTACAGGTTTATGTACATCGTGATTAATTTCATTCACTTTAATCATTCATCCTTTTCCATTATAAATTTTGAATCATAGCATTTTGATTTTTTTAGCAAACCCCTTTCTTTTATCACACAAGCTAAACAGTCAATTAAATTGACTACGTTTTTTATAATATAAGATGATTGAATTTAAGTCAACTTAGTTTACTGTAATTAATCTATTATAACATTTTTAATTTAATCAATTTGATTGATTTTGATTCATGTAGTACAATAAGTTTCAAATATAGTCAATTTAATTAACTTCTTTTAAGGAGGTTTTACGTATGAATCATCAAGTTTTTAGTGAATTAGATCTTACATCTCTGTTGTCATTATCTTTTAGTGCATCCATTAATGAACTACATGACAGATTGAGCGAATTAGGATTTGGCGATATAAAACCTGCACATGGTTTTATACTTAAATGTATCAGCATTGATGGAGCAACGGGTATAGAACTAGCCAAATATTTAGGAATTACAAAGCAAGCTGTGAGTAAAATGGTGGATTATCTTGAGAATAGTGGTTATGTAATGCGCCAAACTCATCGTACTAATAAAAGAGGGAAAATTATTATTTTGACTAAACGAGGTTGGTTAGTAGTCAAAGCAAAAGAGGAAATAATAGCTGAGATAGAACAGCGCTGGAGTGAAAACATCGGTGCTGAACGAATGCAAATGATCAGAGAAGATTTAACAAAATTAGTTTATGAAGCAAGAGAAGGTAAATTTTCATCGGGAGTAAGACCTGTCTGGTAAATAAAGAAGCAGCTACCTCATATGGTCAGCTGCTTCTTTATTTAGGGTTTTTGCCTTGTTCTAATCCATACTTCTTCATTAACCATACATAATTTCTTTCATATTCTCCATATACAATATATATACATTCCACCATGATTTTTATAAATCACACTGAATCTTTAGCTAAAGAACAAATCTCACCTGCCATTAAACTTATATAATCTTAACTTGATGAGCATAGGGGAACTCCCCTAACACTATTTTTCTTCATAATTCGGAATACACACAATAAATTCCGTACCATTCCCTTCCACACTCTCGACTTTTATTTCTCCTTGATGAAGGTCGAGTACTTTTTTTACGATGGCCAAACCTAAGCCACTTCCTCCATAAGTACGATTTCGTGAAGAATCCGCTTTATAAAAACGTTCAAAAATATATTGTTTCTGTTCTTCGGATATACCAATTCCCGAATCACGAATACGTACTTCCACTAATGTCTCATGTTTTTTTAACTGAATTGTAATCGTACCACCACTTGGAGTAAATTTAATGCTATTATGAATTAAATTGATCCATACTTGACTCACACTTTCTTGGTCGGCAGTAATTTGCACTTTTTCTAAATCAAGGTCTAACTCAATTTCTTTTTCAGCCCACAGCGGTTCACTATTTAATACAACTTGCTTTAACTGTTGATCTAATCGATAACTCACTCTTTCTGGTGTATACTCTTCTGATTCTAAAAGTGTTAGCTTTAATAGATTTTGACTCAGTTTAGATAATCTCGTTGTTTCAGTTTCAATAATGGTAAGATAATGCTTTCTTTTTTCCTCAGAAAGATTATTATCTTGCAGCGCTCTAGCAAACCCTTTTATAGAAGTTAATGGTGACTGTATTTCATGAGAAACATTCGATACAAATTCCTGGCGCAGTTTCTCCATTGCGTTCAGTTCATCTGTCATATCATTGATACTTTTTACGAGTACACCAATTTCTCCATCATACTTTTCTTCATTTCGTATTTTTACAGAGAAATCTCCTTTTGCAATTTTTTGTATCGGTTCAATAATAGTCCAAATCATCGCCTCTCGCTTCGGTCTCATTAAAATCCCGATTAATGTCCAAATAAGAACAATAAATACAAAGCCGACCATATCACTAATTAGAAAAGTAATAAAAGGCGATACGTTTATTTCAAGAGCTTTCAATACACTAGATGATACAAAAAATGCGATAGACCAGATTATAGTAAGAAAAGAAAAGAGCGCTATTACCGCTCCAATTACTTTCAGCATCTTCAACTTACTCATTCGTTCTCTTCTTCTCATTTACTTACCTCTAAGCGATACCCTAATCCCCTTATCGTCCTTATACTAAACTTCGATAACTCTTCTTGAAACTTTTCACGCAACCGATTAATATGAACGTCTAGCGTGCGTTCATTCCCTTCAAAATCATATCCCCATACGTCTTCTATTAATTGCTCTCTTGAACAAGTTCTTCCCGCTTTAGATCCTAATGTAAAGAGTAATTCAAATTCTTTTAACGGCAACGTCACCGTTTGTTCTCCGGCGTTAACTTCAAATGTTTTACGATTTAACAGTACATTCCCAACTTGAATAGATTGCGATACTGTAATTTGATAACGTTTCAACAATGCCTTCACTCTCACAACTAATTCTAAAGGATCAAATGGTTTTACAAGATAATCATCTGTTCCGAGGTGAAACCCTTTTATCTTTTGAGATGTTTCACCTTTAGCAGTTAACATAAGAATCGGTATATCATAGTATTTTCTTAATTCATAGCATAAATCAAACCCATCCATATTTGGCATCATAATATCAAGAATCGCCATATCAACTTTCACTTCTTCTATTCTTCGAAGAGCATCTAATCCATCAACGGCCTCATATGTTTGAAAACCTTCTCGTTCCAAAAATACAGAAACAAGTTCCCTAATGTGCGGATCATCATCTACAATTAATATTTTGGGTATCAAGGAATCATCTCCTTTCTGCTTAACATACTTTTTAGCACTCTAAAATTAACAATCAGTGAAGTGCCCCCTCACTGATTGTTTTCATTCTATAATGCTCCTTCTTTAATTTTCAATTGTTGCATTGCAAATTCACGGTACATGTCATGTGTCCGTAATAACTCATCATGTGAGCCACTTCCTGTAAGATTCCCTTTTTCAATAAAGATAATTTTATCTGCATCTACAACAGTAGAAAGTCTATGCGCAATAACTAAAGTTGTTCTACCTTTCATTAAGTTATTTAACGCCTTCTGAACAACCGATTCGGATTTACTATCAAGACTTGAAGTCGCTTCATCTAACATAAGGATTTGTGGATTTCGTAGTAACGCTCGAGCGATCGCAATTCGTTGTCTTTGCCCTCCAGAAAGCTTCACACCACGCTCTCCAACTTCTGTTGCGTAGCCGCTCGGTAAATCATGAATAAACGCATCAACATATGCCATTGCTGCCACTTTTTCAATTTCTTCATCCGTCACTTCATTCTCAACACCGTAGCAAATATTATCACGAATCGTTCCATCAATTAACGGACTATCTTGTGAAACGTAACCAATTTGACGTCGCCATGACTGTAATGAATAGGCCGTAATTGGTTCTTCTCCTAATTTTATTACACCATTAGTCGGCTCATAAAAACGTTCTAATAGCGAGAATAAAGTTGTTTTCCCACTACCACTTGGTCCTACAATCGCTGTTACTTTTCCAGATTCAATCGTGAAATCGATATTTTTCAATACTTTCTCATCTTCGTTATACTCAAAATTCACATTTTCAATAACGATCGACTGCTTTGCATTTGTAACTTTCACACCAGTTTCATGGTCTTCTACTTCATATTCTAAAATCGTATTAATTCTTTCAGTTGCACCAATTGCCTTTTGGAATTGTGTGAAAAACATAGATAATTGACTCATTGGCATTATAATTTGAACTAAATATAAAATAAACGCTACAAGTTCCCCTGTTGTTAATGCGCCACTAGAAACTCGCATTCCACCATACCCTACGATAATAACAAGCAACGCCATTAAAACAAACGACATAACTGGTGAAATTAACGCTTGCACTTTTCCTTCTTTCAAACCAAATTGCAATAACTTTTGGATACCTGTATTACCTGTTTCATATTCTCTTTTTTCCGTATTTGAAGATTTCACTAAACGAATTTCTGATAACACCTGTGTTAACACACTTGTAAAAGAAGCTGTTTCATCTTGAAGTGCTTTTGAAATCTTATACATTTTCCGTCCAAGTGGCACTAAAATCAGTACAGATAATGGAATAACCGTTAAAAGTAATGCTGTCATTTTCCAATCTAAAACAAATAATACAATTAACGATCCAATAATTGAGATACCGCCTGTTAATAAGTTTGACAAATGCTCAGAAATTAATGTTTTAACAACACCTGTATCATTTGTCATACGACTAATTGTATCTCCAGTTCTATTTTGATCATAATAAGACACTGGTAAAATAAGTACCTTTTTCCACAATCGTTCTCTAAGTCCAGCTACAATTTTTTGTCCAATATAATTCAGTAAATAAATTGACAATCCTGCAGCAATTGTTTGCATAATAAAGAATGCGACTAACCCAACAATTTGTCCTGTACTAATTGAAGAAAGCGAAAAATTATCAACTAATCCTTTTGTTAACATCGGAATAAACAAACTCGCTCCAGTAGAAAGTAAACTCATTAATAATGCAAAAATAAGAATACCTTTCGGTGGATTTGTATCTTGAATAAGACGTAAAAACTGCCTCCAATTTCCTTTTTTCTTTTCTGTATTCCCAACTTCCATTGTCGTTCATCTCCTCGTTTTCAACAAAACTATGATTTCTAAAAATAGAATACGATATAAATGTAAACTGAATGTAAACACACTTTTTCTATTTTCACAAAATATACATATAAACTCATCTTTACAACAGATATAAACATCTGATATTATTACCTGGTACTTAATATTATTCTATGCAAATGCTAGACTAGGCATAGAATATATATAACGGATTTTCTTAATTAGCCAATTTAAAATACTAAATAAATCTCCAGTTACTGAAAGGAGTATCCTTTTTGCAAACAAATAAACATTCTGAAAAGGAAACAATTATTTTTATTCATGGATTAGTTGGAAATCGCCGTGCCTTCAAAAAAGAGCATAAACGATTTTCTGCATACTACAACATTATAACTTATGACTTATTAGGTCACGGAGATGATAAAGGAGAAGCTATCGACTTTTCAATACAGCGCCTCGTAGATCAATTGTTGAACTTGTATGAAAAAGAGGGTATTAAAAAAGCTCATATTTGCGCTCTAAGCTACGGCTGTTATATCTCTACGACATTTGCGCAAATGCATCCTGAAAAAGTATTAAGCATTTGTCATATTGGTGGACATTATAATAATCCTTCCCGTTTATATAGTGTTTTTCAGAGATTTTGGGAAAAACGCGGGGATGAATATTCAGCTTGGCTTTCTCAGTATGCAAATACTATTTTCCCAAGCGGGATATTAAAGGCTAATCCATTCGCTGTAATTTCAAGAAATATTTATTACCGTTTCGGATTACAATTACACTCTTCCATTATTGCTGAGTCATTACGACATCGCTTAGAATTCGACTTGAAATCTAAATTAAAAGCACTTCCCCATCCTATATTATGGGTGATGGGAGAACATGATCATCTCTATAAATCTTGTCTCTTTGATTTAAAGTCCATTCTTCCGAACGTTTTATATAAAGAGATCCCATTAGCTGGACATGCAGCAAACTTATTTCGTCCCAACTACTTTCATGATTTGTATGCTAAATTTTTACATGGGAAATTAAAATAAATGCTTCTATATTTGTAATCTATCCAAATATGAAAAAGGCTTCCCAAGTTTCCCTGGAAAGCCTTTTCTCTATACAAAAAGTATAAAAAATACTTTTTCTTAGTATGCTTTTGTGTAACCTAATAGGTGCTTACTCCAGTAAGAGTTGCTTACAGAGCTAATGCGTACGCCAGTTGCGTCAGTTTCTGCACTGATGAACTGTCCATTACCTAAGTAAACGCCCATGTGAGAAGGACCTGATTTATAAGTATTTTGGAAGTATACTAAATCACCTGGTTGTGGACTGTTAGTCTTTGTTTTAGAGCTCCAGTATCCAGCAACTGTTTGACGAGCGCCTGAATGACCAGTTTGATTTAATACGTAGTGAATGAATCCACTGCAGTCAAAACCAGCAGGTGTTGTACCAGCAGTTCTGTATGGTGAACCATTTAAAGATCTAGCGAATCCAGCGATTGAAGATGTATCTCCACCTGTTGTTGGTTGTTGAACTTCTTTAACTGGTTGTTGAACATCTTTAACTGGTTGTTGAACGTTATTAGTAACGTTGTTCACTCCGCCTTTTACAAACTTAACAAAGTCTGCACTTACGTAACCAGTGCGGCCATTATGGTTAATTTTATACCAACCATTTTCAGCGCCAGTAACGTTTAATACTGTACCATTTGTTACCCCACCAATTACAGGGTTATATGTAGCTGGACCTGTACGTACTTTTAAAGCACCTGTGTTAACAACATATGATCCACCAGTTTGAACTGTAGTAGTATTGTTGTTTGTAGTTGGTTGCTGAGTTTGGTTAGATACAGCTGAACCACCTTTTGTTACGAAGTCTTTGCTTACGTATCCAGTTCCACCATTGAAGTTAATTTTAAACCAATCTTGAACTTCACCTACAACTTGAACTGTTTTTCCTTTATTTACAGAACCTAAAACAGTATGAGATGTACTTGGGCCTGTACGTACGTTTAATGAAGAAACGTTTACTGTGTAAGTACCTGTTCCTTGCTGAACAGTAGTAGTAGTTCCTTTATTGCCACCAGTTGTTACGAAGTCCCCACTTACATAACCTGTTTGACCGTTTACACTAACTTTGAACCAACCGTTTTCTTGTCCAATTACTTGAAGTACTTGACCTGATTTCACTTTAGAAATAACGTTATGTCCTGTACCAGCACCTGAACGTACATTTAATACATCAGCTGTTACCGTGTATTTTAATTCAGAAGTTGTTTCTACCGTTTTTGTTTCAGTTACAGTCGTTTGAGTTTGAGTTTGTCCATTAATTTCTTTTAGCGCATCATTTGAAACTTGTGCATGAGCAGAATCCATTCCAGGAACTGCTACGCCTGCTACAGACGCTGCTGCTAAACCTGCGATTACTTTTTTCATAAGTTGTCTTTACTTCCTTTCCCTACTATCCTCTTAAGAAAAAACTATAAACTTAATACTTTACAATATTATCAAAGTAAAATATTCATCCAGTTCCATTTTTTAGCAAGAGTTTTATTTTTCACACGTCGTTTATTTTAAACGATTGAAGTGAATTCCGTGTGAACTTCATGTGAACTTTACCATTAAACAGTGTGTTTTTGCAACGATTTTTTCAAATTTCTTATGTATTACATCAAAATTTAAAATTTTATACGTTATTTCAATATAGATTTTACACTTTCTATCTAATATTGAAATTCCATTAATCTAATACATAAACACAATATATTTTTCTAGAAAGTTCTTGTTCATGAGGCACACTCTTATCATGACAAAAAAACCCTTATTTATCAATAGTATAATATATTAAGAAAATGAATTCTCAATACTATGTATGATTTTAAACAAAGTGATGATTTGTAAGATTTCACACACGAAAATTCCATCCGACTTGAGAGCATTCCCCTTCCAAAAACACAATTGATTATTTTTCCTCTTCTAAATATGGAATTATTAGGGTTTTATTGATAGAATATGTATAATCACATACAAAGAGGGGTTGCATTTGTGGAAAAAATAATAGACGATCACATAACTAATAATATCGAAATTTACTATATACTTACTCACTTATTATCATTTGCAACATTTAAAAAGGTACACACTATTGAAACAAAGAAAAATGAATTAAAAGAACAGATGAAAACAATTCAGCATACAAACTCCTACCATGTATAAAAAGGTGAACAGATTATATCTCTGTTCACCTTTTTATTTTATTTGTAAATTTTCACACGAGTTTCTAATGACTGATATTCTTTATCTCCTGCCGAAACTACCGGTTTACCAAATGGCATTTGCGCAGTTAACTTCCAGTTTTTAGGTACATCCCATTCTTTTTTTACTTCTTCATCAATCAACGGATTATAATGCTGCAACGTAGCACCAAAACCTTCAATCTCTAACGCTGTCCAAATCGCAAATTGCAACATTCCAGAAGATTGCTGAGACCATGTAGGAAAATTATCTTTGTATAGTGCAAAGTTCTCTTGCAAACTTTCTACTACTTTACTATCTTCAAAATACAAAACTGTCCCATAGCCACTTTTAAATGCATTCATTTTCTCTTCCGTAGGTGCAAAATTATTTTCGGGTACAATTTTTCGTAACGTTTCTTTCGTAACATCCCATAATTTGTCGTGTTGTTCACCTAGTAATACAACAACTCTTGCACTTTGGGAATTAAAAGCCGAAGGTGTATGTTTCACAGCATGATAAATCACTTCTTGAATTCTTTCATCAGAAACTACTTGCTCTTTACTAATCGCGTAAATAGATCTTCTGTCTTCAATTGCTGAGTAAAAATCTTTTGCCATCACAATTCCCTCCAATTTTTATTTGAGGCAGTATCGTATGTATGAAGCATATAATGCCTCCTAAACTTATTAATAATAAGTTCTTAACTTAATAATATCAACAAACAAAATCAAACTCAAATGATATCACTTAAGTTTTTACTCCCAATACGTCAAAGAATAAAAAAACAGTCTATTGGCACCAACATCAAGGTTCAATAAACTGTCTGCTTTATTTTTATAACAATCTAATTTACTTATTTCTTCACCTAATTAAGCAATTGAAATGCATAGGACATTAATTTATTTGTTTCTGTAAAACGTTTTGTTTTACCCTTCGTCCCCATAACAACTGTAATGATGCGATTATCGCCTTGTTTTGCAGTACCTGTAAAACAATACCCTGCGCTATCTGTAAATCCTGTTTTTAATCCGTCTATTCCTTCTATATATAAAGCTTTATTATTTTTGTTTAACATCTCATTTGTGTTTGTAACATTAATATTATTAAATGCTAACTGACTTTGACGTAAGTGAGTCACTTCTAATATCTCTGGATAGTCTTTTATAAGATGATACGCTAATTTCGCTACGTCAGCTGCTGTCATTTTTGTTTCACTTCCGTCGGGCTCCTGTAATCCGGAAGCATTCGCGAATTTAGCTTTATCTGACATTTCTAACTGCTGGGCTTTTTCATTCATAAGTTGAACAAAGTTTTTCTCTGTCTTAGCTACATGTTCTGCTAAAGCGACAGCCGAATTATTAGCCGACTCAATCATTAACGCATGATATAAGTCCTTAACAGTTAATGTATCATTTACTTGCATTGGGATTTTTGCACCCTCTGTTTGTGCCGATTTCGCACTTATTTTCACTGGATCTTCCCAGCGGACTTTCCCATTATGTATACTCTCTAAAACGAGATATGCTGTCATCATTTTTGACATACTAGCAGGGGCAACAGCTTCATTTTCATTATTTTGATAAATAACTTCTCCATTACTCGCATCGATAATAATAGCTGCTTTTACATCAATTTCTGGTGGTATATATTTTGGTGGAACTACTTTTTCAGATAGCCCTGTTTTAGGTAGCTCTGCCACTTGTAAAGGCTGAATATCTACATTTGTTTCACTCTTTTGAACTCCTTGGAAAAAGAACCAACATATACCTAGAATTACTACTAATAGGATTGTTAATCTTCCCCATTTTAACCGCTTCATTCTAAAACTCCTTTAGCAAACCTTTTATACACTCATGTTTAACCATAACAACAATTACTTTATATCGTCAAGGTAAAAGGCATATTTATTCATCTACAGCAATTATAATTTCAACCTCTTTCTCTTTTTCATATGTGTTAAACTAAAAATAACGAAATATAAGAATATTCAATAAAATATAAGCGCAAAAATACTATAATAGAAAGGATTTATACAAATGATACTTCCAAAAGCATTAAAATATGGCGATACAATTGGCATCTACTCTCCCTCTTCACCAGTAGCCCATACTTCTCCAAAGAGATTTGAGCGAGCAAAATTATACTTACAAAAAAAAGGATTTCATATATTAGAAGGTTCACTAACAGGTCAATATGATTACTATCGTTCAGGGAGCATTAAAGATCGCGCTGAGGAACTAAATGAATTAATTAGAAACCCTAACGTTTCTTGTATCATGTCGACAATTGGGGGAATGAATTCAAATTCATTATTACCTTATATTGATTATGCTTCTTTTCAAAAAAACTCTAAAATAATGATTGGCTATTCAGACGCAACAGCATTATTACTAGGAATTTATGCAAAAACAGGAATTCCTACATTTTATGGTCCAGCACTCGTTCCTTCTTTTGGTGAATTTGAGCCTTTCGTAGATTGCACATACAAATATTTTGCGGATACTTTATTAACTGATCAACACCTTCCTTACAACATAAACCAGCCGTTATTTTGGTCAGATGAATTGATTAATTGGGAAGAAAAAACGAAAGAAAAAGATCTTCGACCGAACAATTGGATTTCAGTAATAGGTGGAAAAGCTACTGGACGTATTATTGGTGGGAATTTAAACACTTTACAAGGTATTTGGGGCAGCCCTTATATGCCAAACATTCAAGAAGGTGATATTCTCTTTATTGAAGATAGCTCAAAAGATGCAGCTACTATCGAAAGAAGTTTTTCATTACTTAAAATTAACGGCGTTTTTGATAAAGTTTCAGGTATCATCCTTGGAAAACATGAGCAATTTGATGATTGTGGTACAAATAGAAAACCTTACGAAATATTATTAGAAGTATTACAAAATCAAAAACTTCCTTTTCTAGCCGATTTTGACTGTTGTCATACTCATCCCATGATTACTTTGCCAATAGGTATTCAAGTAGAGATGGATGCAACAAATAAAACGATACAAATTATAGAACAGTGGAAAATCTAACTCTACTACCTCTATTTCAGCTCTAAAGCTACATATTGCCTTCTATTGTTTTACATTAGAAGACATGATACTATATATTTTGGAATGTGAAGAAATAAACAAAAATCATTTCAATATGCCTTATATATAATAAGAAGCTATTGATTATATACATCGAGTTTACATACGTGTATATAAAGTAAAAGAGAGTGAATATATGAAACCAACTATTAAAAACTATGTATTTTTACATGTGGCCTTCTTGATATATTCTATCATTATGGTCTACATGAAATGGGCAGCTCAATTCCCTATTGCATCAATTTCATTTTTTATTGCTTACTTCGGACTTGTTGTACTTTTATTCGGATACGCAATTCTATGGCAACAAGTCATTAAGAATTTTGAAATTTCTAGAGCATATTCACACCGTGGAATTATAATACTATGGTCAATGCTTTGGTCAGTATTCCTATTTGGAGATACGATACAGTGGAATCACATACTTGGCGCAGCTATTATTATCGTCGGAATTGTGGTGGTGACAAAAGATGAATAGTTATATGTTATTATTGATATTCGGGATAATTTTAGCCAATTACTCACAAATATTATTAAAAAAGGCTACTTTACAACAATACGATTCTAAAATAAAAGAATATGTGAATCCTTATGTTATCATCGGCTACTTTTTATTTGTAATTAATGCCGGATTAAATGTGATCGCCTTAAAGGGCTTGGCATTAAAGCAAGCATCTGCATTAGAATCATTAAGTTATATTATCATTTTAATTTTTAGTTGGTACTTCCTAGGAGAGAAAATAACGAAACGAAAAATCATTGGCAACATTATTATTGTCATTGGTGTAATCATCTATTGTATACAATAATAAAAGATCCGTTTATGATAACGGATCTTTTTATTATTGCCCTAAATTTTGAACCTTATCTTTCAAATCCTGAACTTGTTCTATCGTCTGCATAAGCTCAGAGTTTTTAAACTGCTCTACATTCATCTTCCCTTCCTCTATCTTTTGCATAGAGGTATCAATTAATGTATTTAACTTTTCATTATACCCGACGATTTGCTGGTGAAGATCCTTCGCTACATCCGGTGGTGTTAATTCATTAAAAGCTGGTATATCTTGTTTAATTTCAGTAAGTTTCGTTTCTAGTTCTTTTCGAGCTTCTTTATCATTAACAGCCTTTTCAGCTAATGCTGGCGCTTCATTTGCAAATGCACTTATTTCATTTACATAGTCTGTCGCTTTTTGAGCATAGTCTATAGAGTTCTTCCCTTCCTCTACTAACGAACATCCCATCAAACCAATTGAAACTACAATTGAAAGTAACAGTGTTTTTGTAAACTTCATTTTGACCTCCCAAATATTTTCCATACTTTTATTCATTTATAAACACTTTGTTTTCTTCTTATACACCTTATCACATCATATCTTATTTTTTAATCTTCCTTTTATATATTCTAGAAAAATCATTATTTTCCTGTTCAACATGCACCTCGAAACTATCTTCATTTAAATATAAAAACAGACATACTTATTTTAAGTACGTCTGTTTTCAAGGTCAGTATGACTCCCACTAATTAAAGTTTCTCTTTATCCTCTCACATGCCCTATTACTGTTACAATATCTATGTCTATATGTACACTAATAATATCTTCTATAATGTCCGTATATCCTTGGCCTAAAGGTGTTCCGTAATGTAATAAAATCTCTTTTTTTTCATAAACCGACTTCGGTACTGTAAAAATAAATTTCCTCATATTCCGCTCATCAGCAGGCTCCAGAATTAAAACAATGCCATCCTCTTCAAACATATAATCACGCCTTCCAACAATCCATTCACTATGGCTCAAGTATTGCCTTGAAAGGATAGGTTTTAAACACCCTTTCTAACAATATATAACCAATTCATGATCAAGTAGCTTATACGACCTATATGATTTCACCACAAATACAAAAACACAAACCTTGAACTATCAAGAATTTGTGTTTTTTTGCATGTCATTCTTATATACCTTTATCAAGCTCGTATAACCTACGATATTTCTCATTTTCTTTCAGTAGCTGTTCATGGCTACCTTGCATAGCGATTTGACCACTATCAAGGAAAATAACTTCATCTACATGTTCCATTCCTACAAGATGATGTGTAATCCAAATAACAGTCTTTTCTTCTGTTGCAGAAAACATTGTTTCTATTAAGGCTAATTCCGTTTTAGGGTCTAAACCGATAGTCGGTTCATCAAGTACAATGATTGGTGTTTCTTGCATAAGGGTTCTTGCAAATGCTACCCTTTGCCTTTCTCCGCCAGAAAACCTCTTTCCCATTTCATGCATTTTTGTTTGCAATCCACCTGGAAGAGAAGTGATATGCGGGGCTAATTGTGCTTTCTCTAAAGCTTTCCATATCTCTTCATCATTCGCCTCTGGTTTACCAATTCGCACATTATTTCCAATTGTCGTATCGAACAAATGTGGCTTTTGATTTAACACAGAAATATATTTGGATAAAAGATTCGTATGAGCTTGTTCACCATTCAATAAAACTTGGCCATTTACCGGACTTAACGCCCCTGTTAACAATTTTAGTAAAGTAGATTTCCCTGTCCCACTTCTACCTAAAATAGCAATTTTCTTTCCTGCTTTTATTTGTAACGATACATCTTTTAATACAGTCTCGTTACTATCTGGGTAACTATACGATATATGATTCAGTTCAATATCTACATGTTTTGGTGCAACGTAATCTTTATCTCCATGCAAATCCATTTCATCATGTAAAACACTATCACTTTCTACACGATTAAGACGATGAGCAGATTCTACATACGATGGGATTCGATCGATGGCATCTGAAATAGGAATAAGCGCATTCGTTACAGATAAAGTCATTAATACGAAAGCCGCGATAACTGTAGGTGCAATCTGTTCACTTGACGCTTCATTCCCAGTCCATATAATCATTGAAATAACTACAATCCCTACTACTAAATGAATGAGACTGTCTCGAATATGATACCAGCGTTTCACTCTCTTCTCCGTTTTTAACAATTGATCATTTTGCTCTACATACGCATTAATAAATTCATTTTTTCTACCACTCGCCTGCCAATCAGATAACCCAAATACTACATCTGTCAATTGTTGATACAAACGATTTCTCCCTTGCTTCAAAGCAATATGATGTCGTTTCATTAAAAGCAGTGATACAACCGGAAGAAGAAAAACGATAATAGCTAACATACAGCCTGCAATAAGTGCAAATACTAAATCAAATGCACCGATAACAAGTACGAAGATGCTATATACAACTAGCGCTAATATACTAGGAAATATTGTTCGTAAATATAGATTCTGTAAATGTTCAATATCCTCAGACAATACACCTAGTACATCACCAGTTTGAAAGCGTGAGCGGAAAAATAACGCCTGTGGTTCTACAATTCTATATAGTTTCGTTCTCATTTTTTCTAATATACGTAGTACAACATCATGCCCAACTAAACGCTCTAAATAATGAAAGACCGCTTGTCCTATACTAAATGCACGCGTTGCGACAATAGGAACATATACAGCCATTACATTTTCTGGTCTGAGAGCAGATTTAGAAATTAAATAACCTGAAATAAAAAGTAACATCGCACCCGAACTAACTCCAAGAAGCCCCAGGAAAATAGTCAAAGTCATTCTACCTTTATTTTGCTGTATATAAGGCTTAATCCAATTACTCATCGCTCTCCCCTCTCTTCCCTATGAAAATGTAATGTCTCATTCTTTAAATGTTCTTCATATGTTCCACTTTCTTTAATTTCCCCTTTATTTAAAATAAGAATATGATCCATTTGCTTCATCCAATGCAGACGATGCGTTGCAAGAAATACTAACTTACCTTCAAACAGACGTAACATCGATTGCTTTATTTCAAATTCAGTTTCAATATCAAGATGTGCTGTAGGTTCATCTAATAAAATAATTGGCTTTTTACTTAAAAGTGCACGTGCCATAGCGACACGTTGTTCTTGTCCGCCACTAAGCATACGTCCACCTTCTCCAATTCTTTCGTACATCCCATGTGGTAATGATGCAACTAGCGAACGAAGGCCCACTTCATTTATAACTCTCTCAACTTCTTCATCAAGTGTATTCGCTTCATAGAAACAAATATTATCTTTTAACGAAAGTGGAAAAATATAAGGTTGTTGCGGAATATAGGCAATGTTTTTTTGCCAATCTTCTCGAGTAGATGCGTCAATTTCCACACCATTTACAATCATATTTCCACCTGACGGATTTAGAAATCCTGCTAACACATCGATTAGCGTTGATTTCCCTGCCCCACTTTCACCAATAATGCCTATAGCACCGTTACCTTGCCAAGTAAAATTAATTCCCTCTAATATAGCCTTTTCAGATTCATCATTATTTACTTTTACATCTTGTAATTTCAAGCTACTAGAAGAATTCCATACTATATCTACATTTGAATCCTTCTTTTCTATTTCTTTTTGTTTCTGTAGAATTTCTTCTATTTGCTCCATTGCAAGTTGTCCATCTAATGTAGCATGATAATTCGCTCCAACTTGCTTAATCGGCAGAAAATATTCCGGCGCTAAAATTAAAATCGTAAGAGCTGGTAACAGTATAATTGTCCCATCTATTAACCGTATCCCTAACCCAACTGCTACAAATGCAATTGATAAACTCGTAAAGAAATCTAATGCAAAAGAAGAAAGAAAAGCAACTCGCAAAGTACGCATCGTTGCTTTTCTATATCGTTTACTTACTTTTTCAATCTTTCCTTCGTGCTGTTTACTTTTCCCTAAATACTTTAATGTTTCTAACCCTTTTAATGTATCTACAAAATGATTAGAAAGTACACGATATGTTTCATATTGGCTATCCGCCATTTTTTGCGCTGCTAATCCTAAAAGGATCATAAATATAATCACAATAGGAATCGTTACAACTAAAATGATTCCTGACTTAATGTCCAGTGTAAAAACATATAGAACAATTAGTCCTGGTACGATACTACTTCTAATCATTTTAGGAATTGTCAATTCAATATATGTTTTGAATTTCTCTATGCCTTCAATCGATAAAGTAACCAAATGACCCGTTCCATTCGTTTGGACAAATCTCGGCCCTAATGTAAAATATGCTTCTATTATTTGTTTACGTAATGCCAATCCTGTTTTTTCAGCGAAACGCTCAACCAATATTTGCGATGTTCGCACCAACATTTGACGTACTGCAAACGTAATCCCAAAATAAACAGTTTCATTTAGCACAGCTTGCACTGTTTCTCCATGAAATAAAAATGTGATTGCTCGTGCTAAAAACACTGTCTGTGCAATAATACTACACGCCTCTAAAATGCTAATAAAGGTTAAAGTTACATATAAAACTCGGCTACCAGGATACGACGGAAGTCCTCTTTTTCTTTTCATTAGTACTCCAAATCTTTGTCTGACTTAACAGGTTGTCTAAATACATAGAAACTCCATATTTGACTACCGATAACAAACGGTAAAATAGCAAGAGAAAAATAGCTCATCAGTTTTAATGCATAAGGTCCTGATGCCGCATTATAAATTGTCAAATCATTCACCGCTCCTAATGAGCTAATCATGACACGCGGGAACATACCGATGAACACACTTGCACTTAGCAAAATGATTGTTAAACTCGTCATAAAGAAAGCCCAACCATCTCTTCTTCTTTTATTTAATAAAGTAGAAACAAATAGCGCTACAAAAGCTCCAATCGGAACCATTAGCCACTCTGAACCATGTGCGGTGAAAATATCTGTTTTCCATAACCCTACACCTGCAAAAACAAGAAGTGCTATTAATGCAAAAGGTGCAATCTTTGTCGCGGCAATACGTGCGCGTTCTCGTAATTTTCCTGTTGTACGTATAGTAAGAAATTGCAAACCATGAACAATACATAGAAGAAGAAACATAACTCCTCCAAGTAACGCAAATGGGTGAAGTAATTTCATAAATCCGCCTACCATATTTTTACTTTCATCAATTGGTACACCTGTCATAAAGTTTGCGATCGCAACTCCCCAAAGTATAGGAGGTAGCATGCTTCCAATAAACATGCCCCAATCCCAGAAACTTTTCCACTTATGGTTTTCTATTTTCGCACGGAATTTAAAGGAAACGCCTCTTATAATTAAAGCAAGAAGCATAAACACAAACGGAATATAGAACCCACTAAATAAAGTTGCATACCAGTGCGGAAATGCCGCAAACATTGCACCACCAGCACAAACAAGCCATACTTCATTTGCGTGCCAAAACGGTCCAATTGTATTTAAATATATTCGCTTTTCCAAATCATTCTTGCCTAAAAACCTTGAAACGATTCCTACACCAAAATCGAAACCTTCAAGTACAAAGAACCCAACGAATAAGGTTGAAATAATTAGAAACCATAACTCATTAAGAGATAACATACTCTTCCTCCTTATCAAATGGATCATGGCTTTGATAATCCTTTTTCGTTTTCTTATTCGCATGTCCTTTAATGATACGAACGAATAAGTAAACAGTAATGCCTCCAATAATTACATATAATGATGTGAATGAAACAAGAGAGAATAATACTTCTCCAAATGTAACGTTTGGAGATACTGCATCTTCTGTTTTCATAACACCGAAGACAACCCAAGGCTGACGTCCCATTTCAGTCATAATCCAACCTACTGTATTTCCGATAAACGGTAGTGCAATTGCATATACCATTAATTTTAAATACCAAGTTTTTTCAGCTAAACGATCTTTTCTTGATAAGAACCAGCCGTACACTCCTAGAAGAAGCATGAATGTTCCACTCATTACCATCGCTCTAAAACTCCAGAACATAGTATGTACTGGCGGAATATAATCCCCAGGTCCATATTTTTCTTCATATTGTTTTTGAATTTGATTCATTCCTTCAACTTGACCGCTAAATTTATCGTATGACAATAGACTTAACATATAAGGAATTTGAATTTCAAACGAATTTTCTTTCTTCTCTGTATCAATTTTCGCAAATACTGTAAATGGCGCTGGATCCTCACTCGTATTCCATAGCGCTTCAGCTGCTGCCATTTTCATTGGATGTGTCTTAATTAAATTTTGTGCTTGTGCATGACCGAAAAACAATACCAATGCTGTTGAAATTGTTCCAACAACGATAGAAACTCGGAAAGACTTCTTAAACACCTCAGTCTCTTGTTGTTTTGCAATTTTCCATGCACTAACACCAGCAATAAAGAATGCGCCTGTTGCAAGTGCCGCTGTAATTGTATGCGGGAATTGCACCCATAGTTGTGGATTTTGAATAATCGCCAAGAAATCATTCATCTGCGCACGTCCATCTGCAGCCATTTCATATCCTACCGGGGACTGCATAAATGCACTTGCAGTTAAAATCCAAAATGCTGATAACATTGTTCCTATTGAAAGGAGCCAAATACATAAAAGGTGAACTCGCTTCGGAAGTTTATCCTCACCGAATACCCATAAACCTAGGAATGTAGACTCAATGAAAAATGCTAATAAACCTTCAATTGCCAGTGACGGTCCGAAAACATCACCAACAAAACGTGAATATGTTGACCAGTTCATACCAAACTGAAATTCTTGTAAAATACCTGTTACAACACCTACTGCAAAGTTAACAAGGAATATTTGTGTCCAAAACTTTGTCATTTTCTTATAAACTTCTTGTCCCTTTACCACATACAACGTTTGCATTAACGCAATGATAAAAGCTAAACCAATAGATAGCGGAACGAAAAAGTAATGAAAAATCGTTGTAGATGCAAATTGTATTCGTGCCAATTCGAGCGTTTCCATGCTAAATTCACTTCCTTCATAATTTTTTATATCGTAATATCGATTGAATTCACTTCATAACGAACAATTCAATCATTTGGAAATACAAAAAGATAAATTCGTTTATGTACTTTCTGAAAATATAGATTGTCAGTTTTTTAGATAATTACAAAAGAACTTTCTTCATACGATTTACCTTTTCACTATTTCAGTAGTGTTTTATTCGTTAATCGAATTGTATAATATACTTACATAATAAATTCAGGTGATTTTTGACGTATTATTGACAGGATTTTGTCTGAAATATGTCTTTTGTAATTTTTTTGAATTAGATTTCTCACATTTTAAAAACTTGTTTTTCAAACATACAACAGACTCTTATATCAATTATTATTACGTTTTTCTCTTCATACGCTTGACTTTCCCCTTAAAAAATGTCCTCGAATCAAACCTGAAAATACGCTATATTTTTGTCAAGAGAAAAATATATTTACAAAATTCAAATTAAGAATATTGTTATTCACAAATAGAAAAATCCTTTCCTTTTTTAGACTAAAAATTCATTTTTTCGTCATTTTTCAAAACTGAATTAACATAAAAAATACCGAGAGTCAGCTAGACTCCCGGTATTTTTCAATTATTTTGCTATGTGCTTTCTAACAGCCGGCATAATTTCAGTTGCAATTAATTCGATGTTTTTCTCAATCTTATCAAATGGTACACCGCCAAAATCAATTTGTGCCATAAAACGTTGTTGTCCAAATAACTCATGTTGATACAGCATTTTTTCAATAATTTGTTGCGGGCTACCAATCATTAACGCGTCACGATAATCTATTGCATTAGTAAATTGTTGTTTTGGATACCCACCACCACGTAGTGCAAGCATACCAGCATGAATATGAGGATAATATTCACTAAGTGCATCTTGTGAATTTTCTGCTGTATAAAATAAACTTGTTGTAGCAATTGGTAATGTTGCTGGATCAAAACCACTTTGTTCAGCAGCTTCACGATATGCATCCACCGAAACTTTAAAATTAACAGCTGGGCCACCAAGTGTCGTAAGCATCATTGGTACACCTGCGTGTCCTGCCTTAATTGCACTAGCAGGTGGCCCTCCAACAGCACGCCAAATTGGCATATTGTTATTTTTAGCTCTCGGTATAATTGTCGCATGTTCAAGCGGCGTTCTAAACTGCCCTTTCCATGTTACACTTTCTTCTTTATTTATTTTTAATAAAAGATCCATCTTCTCTTCAAATAGTTCTTCATAATAATTTACATCGTAACCCAGTAAACTATATCCCCCAATACGAGATCCACGACCAGCAACGATTTCCGCACGACCATTAGAAATTAAATCGATTGTAGCAAAATCCTCATATACACGAACCGGATCTGACGTGCTTAATACTGTTGCAGAACTCGCGATTTTAATATTTTTCGTAGCTTGTGCAATAGCTCCTAAAATAACTGTATGAGCTTGCGTTGTAAAATGCGCTTGATGACTTTCACCGACAGCAAACACATCAAGTCCAGCTTCATCTGCTAACTTAGCTGTTTCAATTAGTTCATGAATTCTTTTTTCTGCACTTATTTTCGAACCATTATGCGGATTTAAAATGTGATCTCCAATTGAATATAATCCAAATTCAATTCCTTTACTTATATCAATACGGTATTGTTCCATAGTTGTCCTCTCCCTTTTAATCAAGTGGTATTAATTTCTCTTCAATCTCTTTTCTTCTCTCTTCTAAAAATGGTGGTAAATCCAGCTCTTTTCCTAAATCAGTAACTGCTGAATCTACAGTAAATCCTGGCCCATCCGTCGCAATCTCAAATAAAATTCCATTTGACTCACGGAAATATAAACTTTTAAAATAAAAGCGATCGATGATCCCTGTTGATTGGAACCCTTTATCTTTCACCGCTTCATTCCAATAACTCAGCTCTTCATCATTTTTCACACGAATAGCTAAATGATGAATACTTCCTTTTCCAGGTCTTTCACTTTCTCCCTCTTGCTGTTTCACCAAAATTTCTCCAAAAGTTTGACCAGCAATAGATTGATAAATTCCCTCATCGTCTGAACGAGATACTTCTTTATAACCAAATAAACCTGTTAATGTTTTTGATAATTTATTTAAACTGCGCACTGTCATTTCAACTGTTCCCATACCTAAAATACGATGATTCTGCTCTACAGAAGAGTCATCCCATGCAGTCCAATATTCAGGCACCTCTTCACCGTTATTATTTAGTAGCACTAACCGTAGGCCATCTGGATCTTCAAAGTGCAGTGCGTCTCGGCTGGCGTAAGTTGTAATTTCTCCATGCGCCACTTGAAGCGACTCAAAACGTTTCTTCCAAAATGTAAGGCTTTCTATTGAAGGTACGAGCAAACCTATTTGCGTTATTGCATTTGTGCCACGGATTGTTCTTCCTACATTCGGCATTTCAAAAAATGATAATTCAGTTCCGGCACTCCCTGTTAAATCGCCATAAAACAAATGATACATAAATGGATTATCTTGATTGACTGTCTTTTTCACTCGGCGTAATCCTAAAACATCTCGATAAAAATTATTATTCGTTTTCGCATTTTTAGTCACCATAGAAATGTGGTGATGTCCTGGAATTGTATACATAAAACTTCCTCCTCTTTATCACTTGATTAGTCAATTGATTGAGTAAAAAAAATTACTCATTCGGTAATTCTTTTTTTTCACTATGCTTATGAACTTTTGTCATCAACTCGTATAGTATTTTCTGCTCTTCTTCATTTAATACATCATCAAAAAATGATGATTGAAATGCAAGTTGCTCTGGCAATGCTCTTTCTAAAGCCGCTTCCCCTTGCTCTGTAAGACTAATTGTTTTCGTTTTCCAATCTTGTTTTCGTATAATATATCCTTCTTTTTCAAGACGTGTTAACATTCGAGAAATACCGCCTTGTGTAACGGTAACCTTTTCTGCTAACTCCATTTGTGTTAATGGCTGATAAGTCCGTATTTGCAAAAGTACATCAAATTGAGCTGTCGTTAAATCAAAACGTTTTAAAAACTCATTTGACATTTGATTACTTTGGTTCGTAAATCGTATTAGGCGTAACCATATTAATGATCCTATCGTATTTTCACGCATGTTTCATCACTTCCTAGCGCTGATCTTACTATCACTTTACCACTCAAGTGATAGTAATGCAAGTAGAAATATGTTAAAAATACCTCCCAAAATCATTATTCTTAACTTTCCATTTCATTCATTGCTATATTTAAAGCTACCACAGCTTTTGGCCAACCAACGTAAAAAGCCATATGTGTTATTAATGCAACTAATTCATTCTCCATTATCCCATTTTGTTTAGCTAGCTTCAGATGAAATGGTAATTGTTCTGTATTACCAAGACTGATTAGTGCCGACAATGTACATAAGCTTCTTTCTCTTAATGTTAAAGCGGCATCCCGCCACACTTCCTCAAATAATATCTCTTCACTATAATGAGAAAATACAGGTGCTATTTCTCTCATTTTCTTTGGAATATAAAATTCAATTGGTTCATTCATCATTTTGCTCCCTTCATTTTTACCAATTGTGCCATCCCTTGACCAAATGACCAGTTTTCAGCAGCTGTCTCATGTAATGTAATAAAAATGTCAGTAACTTTTACGTTGGAACATTCCGAAACTTCGAAGGATATAGATTGATACAAACCTTTTTTCTGTTGTACTGTTCTTCCAGGTCCACATGTAATAGAAACATGAATCATATTCTCAGTTCTCATTTCTCCTCTTTCCAACAAATAATATGGATTATACAAAAATTGATTTCGTTGATAAGGTAAAAACATTTGAAAACAATCATTTTCAGGGATGTTAAAATGTTCAATTAATGAAAGATGGATACATTCACCTATCTTTTTCAACTCTTCTTTATTTAATATATTTTCATGATAATAAACGTTCACAAAAGGCATACATTTTCATTCCTTTTTCTTAATTTAGCATTCAACAACATATCATCGTGAAATATGTAAAATCTCATAAATAATAACATCGTCCATTACATCTATTTCAGGCTTTTCCTTATAAAAACTGAATTGACTATATCCCCACTTATCCGGATTATAAACTATTACATTTCCTAAACATTTTTCTATGTTTTGCACATTTTCATTTACTTTATTTAATTGCGTCCCAATCAGCGATTTACTTTGAGAAATACTTCCTACATATTCAACAGCATATCTACTTTTTCTAAAATCATTACTTAAATTAACAACTAATGGAACACCTATATTTATTTGTTGCCACCCAAACGATTGCAAAATATTATCGTAATACCCTTCGAATATAAATTTGTTCATCCCTTTATGACCATTCCACATATATAAAGGTGCATAACAGTTATAGAAATTCCCATACTTACCTGTCTCAGTAATTAAATAAGCCTTAAAATTTAGTTCTTGAAAACCATCAGTTTTAAACCCATTATCCTTTACCCTTTTTTTAATAATCTCCATGTCATAACCCTTTGGTAAAATGACCTTATATTGCATTCCAATCATGATTATCACTCACTTTCGATCTTATATACATAATGATAAACCGATGATTGGCTGACGTAAAATAGGTATAAATTATGTTTGGTATCATTTATAATGATACCGTATAAGGGGCTGAAATGAATGGAAATAAATGATCTTATCATATTTAAAACTGTAGCTAACGAAGGATCTATTAGTAAAGCTGCTAAAGAGCTAGGCTATGTACAACCAAATGTAACTGAGCGAATCAAAAAATTAGAACAAGAATTAGAAACACCTTTACTACATAGAGATAACAAAGGTGTTTCCCTGTTACCTTCTGGTGACATTTTATTAGACTACACGAATAAAATATTAGCTCTTTTAGAAGAAGCGAAAGATGAAATTAAAACAAGTACTTCTTCTTATGTAATAGCGACGTCACAATCTATTTTGACTAATTATTTAAGTATGCGTATTAAAGAAAATTTCAGGAATTATCAAATATATATAGAAAGTAGTAGCCATTTACAAAAACTACTACAGCAACAAAAAGTTGATATGGTCATAACTTATGAGGATTATCCCGACGCAGCGTTTAAAAAAGTATTCACCACTTCAATTTCTGTAGGCTTATTAAAAGCGAAAGAACAGTGTAACATTGACTTTTCAAAAGAACTTTTCTTTGTTAGTAACGATAAAAAGTGCCCTTTTAGAAATATGACAATACAATTTCTAAAAGAAAAAAATCTATCCCAGCATCAACTTCAACAGTTAGATTCTTATTCGCTTATTGAAGAGTTTATTGTTGAGGGAAATGGGATAGCTTTTTTACCGATTAGAAATGATAAATTAGTTCCAGTTGAAAATGTCGCGGTTGAAAAACTACCTATTAACTTCTTTACAACTCGAGACTTAGAAAAAGCGATTCCTGGTGAACTATTTAATTAATAAAGAGGCTACACTTTTCGTATTTTACGGGTAAATAGATATCCCTTTTCGAATCGCTAATATAACCTTCATATACTATCTGCTTAATAAAATAAAAAGGGATGTTACCTAGTTAATATGTTTAACTACTAGGACATCCCTTTTCATCTTGAAGACTTATTTCACACGTTCTGCTCCACCCCTGTACTCTTCTCCTTCTTACTTCTTTTAAAATTCTTCAACTTCTTAATCGTTCCAACTAATCCTTTTGGAAAAACTAATAATACGATAATGTATAATAAACCTAGAATAATCGTCCATCTTTCAAAAATCGGATATTCTGTCGCTAGTTCTGATAAATAATATTTTAGTGATTCAATAATCCCAGCTCCTGCAATGGCTCCGATTAACGTTCCAACTCCCCCAATCATTGTCATCAATAATGCATTTAACGTCATTTCAATCGAAAATACAGTCGTATTTACAAAGCGTAATGTGATGACGAATAAACCACCGCTAATCGCCGCTACTACTCCTGCCACTACACTTGCGATAATTTTATAATGAAGAACTTTATACCCAAGCGCTTCAACTCGTTGTTCATTTTGTGAAATTGCCTTTAATACTTTCCCAATTGAAGATTTTGTGAAAAGACGTAACAAAATGAAAATAATGATTAAACATATAAGTGTTACATAATAAAACGTAAAACGATCACGGAATATATTTGGTACACCAAATGTAAATCCATCTCCTCCATGAGTCAGTGAACGCCATTTTTCAGCAAGTACAAAAAACAGCTGGGAAATAGCGAGCGTTAACATTGCATAAAAATGACTTTTCAAACGTAATGAAAGCATACCAATTATATAACTAACGATGGCTGATATAATAATTGCGGCTGATATTCCTATAAAAAAGTTCGTTATAGACACCCCTTGCCGGTCAAATAAGAGTGCCACACCATACGCTCCTATTCCAAAGAACATACAATGACCGAATGAGACAATGCCTGTATATCCAAGTAGAACATCAAAGCTCATAGCGAAAATAGCGAAGATGAAGATTTGAGTGAACAAAATTAACAAGCTCCGTGAATCATTTACGAATGGAAATACACTTAAACAAATGAGCATAAAAACTCCAAAGTATACTTTAATTCGATCCGATGTGCTGTTCACCGTTTCACCCCTTTTCACCAACAAGTCCAGTTGGCTTCACTATTAAGAAAAATAGTAACATTAACATATTGATTGCTAGAGATAAATCTGGCACATAATACGCTGTAAAAGCACCGGCTAATCCAACTATTAATGACGCTATCGCTGAACCTTGTACACTACCTAATCCTCCAATGATAACTACTATAAAGGCTAAAATTGCATACTGCATACCCATCTCAGCGAAAATAACTCCTGAATATGGCGCTAGTAGGAAACCACCTAATGCTGCCATCCCCGCTCCTAATAAAAAGACAAACGAGAATATCGCTTTTACGTTAATTCCGAGAGCTTGAACCATCTCTTTATCTATTACACCAGCGCGAATCATTAGCCCTATCTTTGTTTTTTTCAGCAGTAATAGTAAAGCGATGTAAATTAGTATCCCGATTAAAATAACGAATAGGCGATATTTTATTAAGATAACTCCTCCAAATGTAAAACTTCCTTGAAGCCATAACGGTAATTTTGCAGCAATTGGATTAGGTCCCCAAAATATTTTGATGCACTCACTAAGAACGAGCATACCTCCGAGTGTAACGAGAAGCTGCCGGACATGGTTTCCATACACTGGCCTGATAAGAAATCTTTCTAAAATGAAACCGAGAAACATCCCCATAGCGACTGCTCCAATTAGTGCTAATACATAACTACCTGTCATATTGAATAACCAAACGCCTGTAAATGCTCCCCATGCAAATAAACCGCCATGCGCAAAATTTAGTACGCTCATTAAACCGAAAATAAGTGATAGACCAGACGCTAATAAAAAAATAAGCATCCCTGTCGAAACGCCGTTTACAAATAAGTTAATTAACACATCCACGTTCTATCCCCCCGTATCAATGTTAAGAAATGCCTAAATATTTATGACATGTTTCCTTATCCTCTCGCAGTGCATTCATAAAACCATTATGCACAATGCGCCCATTATCCATAATGTAAAAATAATCCCCGATTTGACTAGCCATCATAAAATTTTGTTCAACAAGTAAAACTGTCGTTTTCTCCTTCATTTTCAAAATAGCTATCATTAATTTTTCTATCATAATTGGAGACAATCCTTTACTCGGCTCATCAATAAGCAGTAGTCCATCACTATTAATATATGCTCTTGAAATAGCCAACATTTGTTTTTGTCCTCCACTTAAAAGCCCACTTTTCTTATGCCAAAATTGTTTTAAGTCTGGAAATAGTTCTAGCATCCAATCTATTTTCTCTTCAGATTCTTTTTCTACTTTTCCCCTAGCAAGTGCAAATGTCTCTTCTACTGTTAAATCATGAAAAATCCCTTGATTCTCTGGTACATAACCTATACCTTTTCTTGAAATTAAATGTGTAGATAATCCATTTATTTGTGCACTATCATAATAAATTTCACCATTTGCTATCCGGTGAAATCCCATAATCGAACGCAATGTTGTTGTTTTTCCAGCACCATTTCTTCCAAACAATACTGTAATCGTTCCCTTCTCAACCGAAAGAGACACTCCTTGTAAAATATGAAACTGATCTAAATACGTCTCTATATTATTCACCTGTAGTAGTGCCACTATATAATCCCCCTAAATAAGCACTTTGTACACGCTCATCTTTCATCATTTCTTCCGGCAATCCTTCAGCCAATAACTCACCATGAAATAAAACGATAAGATGATCTGATAAATCTAGCACCATATCCATTTTGTGTTCGATAAGTACGATTGTGCTATCTGGATTCTTTTTAATATTTTCGATTACTTGTAATATAGCCGGAACTTCCTCAACTGAAATACCTGCTGTCGGCTCATCTAGTAGTAATACATCTGTCTTTAATGCTAACAACATAGCAAGTTCTAGTTTTCTTTTTTCTCCGTGAGCTAAGTCTTTAGCTAATACGTCTCCTTTCTCGTGAAGGAGTACTGTCTTCAAAAGACGTCTCGCTTCTCCAGTTTGCTGCTTTAACTTGGCTGCATTCGGAAAGAAACTATAATAATCCTGAACAAACGATTGAACACTTAAACGCACATTTTCAAGTACTGTTAGCTCTGGAAAAATATTTGTCAGCTGAAAAGAACGACCAATCCCCAAACGCGTTCGATCTGAAATTGATAATTTTGTAATATCCTGCCCTTTAAAATAAACTTCACCTTTCGTCGGATAAATTTGCCCACTTAATAAATTGAATAGTGTTGTCTTTCCAGCACCATTCGGTCCAATTATTGAAATGAGCTTTCCTTTTTGTACCGTTAAATTAACATCCTTAATAACATGATGATCCCCAAAAGATACACAAAGATTTTTCGTCTCTAACAGATGTGTCATGAAATCCCTCCCACTGAAAGCCATGTTTATGAAAGAAATAAGTATAAAGAGGGTATCCCCTCTTTATACATAACGACAGAAAATTCAGTCTATTTATTTTGAACAGACGGTTCTGTTTCTTTCATTGTTAATTCTCGCTCTAACACTGGTACTGGATAATCAATCCCCTCTTGCTTTTTCAATGTTATAGAATACAATGTCTGTAATGCTTGGTGATCTTTCTCTCTAAATTTCATCTTTCCTTTCGGTGTCTCAAATTCCATCCCTTCCATTTTCTTGATAAGTGTATTTACATCTGTATCGCCCTTCGTTTTCTTTAAAGCTTCGACAATAGAAATTGCTGCTGACATTCCTCCTGCTGTAAACAAATCTGGAACAGCACCATTAAACCGTTTTTTATGTTCTTCTACTAGCCAATCGTTCACCTTATTCTTTGGAAGTGAGTGATAATAAACGGAAAACCCTTGCATCCCTATTAGCGCATCCATCGTTTTTAATGCTGGTATATCAGGTGCACCAGTAGAAATTTTAATCCCTTGCGCTTCCACATTCATATCTTTCAACTGTTTCCATGGTGAATTCGCACCTGCCCAAACGATAAATAAATAGTCTGGTTTTGAGCTAATAATATTTTGAATATTCGCAGTGAAATCCGTTGAATTCGTATCCGCGTATTGCTCGTTTACAATATTCGCACCTAATTTCTTCGCTCCCGCTTTAAATGCTGCAATTCCTTCACGACCGAAAGCATTATCTGGAGCAAACGTCGCAATCTTTACATCTTTTTTAGCAATTGAGGCAGCCCCTGCAATCGCATCTTGTGAAGAGTTTCTTCCTGTTCTAAAAATATATTTATTCCAGTTCTTCCCGGTAATACTATCAGCAACTGCCGGTTCTACAACCATAATTTTTTCATATTCTTCAGCTAGTGGTAATACTGCTAATGTATCACTTGAACTAGACGATCCGACTAAAAAATCAACTTTCTCTTCTTCTAATAATTTTGTAGCCTTTTTAACTGCTACATCTGCTTTCGTTTCTGTATCTTCTACAACAAACTTAATCTTCTTTCCTTCTACTTTCCCTGTTCCACCAGTTGCATAGTCTAACCCTAATTCAAATCCATTTACCGTTTGTTTTCCATAAGATTCTAATGGACCTGTTAATGAAGCAAGAACCCCTACCTTAATCGTTTTTTCATCTTCTGTACTTGTCTTCTTTCCTGAACAAGCCGCTGTTACTAACAATGACCCTAAAACACAACCAGTAACCACCGTTCTTAGCCATTTACGTATTTTCATCGACATTGGGATCCTCCCCATACTTTACTTTCTGATAGAATCAAACACGCCAAATTCCCTTGTCCGTAATCATGACTTTAAAATTGGTAATGGAAAACTTTTGTAGTAACCTCTACATTCGGCATAAATCTATAATCACCTTCCTATTAAATGGAAACGGACATACAATCAATATATATTCGGTTGTTCAAATGAAATTACTGTTTCACTACAATAATCATCACGCAAAAAGCTGCAAATAATTGACTTAAGTTATTAAGTCAATTATTTGCAGCTTACCTAAAAACGATTAGAAAAATAGATTAATTATTTTCGACCTTCTCTAACCCTTCAACCAATTGTTTCTTATCTAGCCCTTCCCCTATTACTACCAAGTTTGTCGGGAAACCAAAATCTTGCTCCAATAAAGTCGGTACCCCAAACGAATATTGGAATAGATGAGGGTATTTATCTCCATGGAATTTCACAAAACCTTTCACTCGATAAATACTATCTGGTAAATTCGAAAGCCATTCATATAATTTGTCTTGATCAATCGATTTCGTAAATTGATACGTCATCGTTTGTATATGTAAATGCTGTTTAACATGAAGTGTCTCGTGTTCTCCATCACTCATAAATTCAGCTTCTTCTATATCCTTTAAAGATATATTACAATACTTTGTTTCATACAACTTCGCATGATTATTTATTGCTTTTACATCTTCAAATACTTTATTTTTATCTTCCTCTGTTAATAAATCTGATTTATTAATGAGAATATGACTTCCATATTTCATTTGCTCATGTAATAGCTGCTGTACATTTGCACTTAATATACTTCGGTTTAGCCATCTTACTGCATCTAATACGACTACTATAGATTTCACTTCAAGGAAAGGAGCTAAAATTGGTGATACACATGCATCTAACACTTCAATTGGATGTGCGACGCCTGTTGTTTCAATATAAATTACATCTGGTCTTTCCTGTTGATATAAAGAATGTAATTGTATTTCAAGCTCTTCTTTTAACGTGCAACAAATACATCCTTTCAGAAGTTCCTTTAACACATTCTCTTTTCCAATAATATCTGTATCTACCGAGTATTCACCGATTTCATTCATCAAAACTGCAACTTTTCGATTTTTCTTCTTTTCTGCTAATAATAAATTTTGCAGCAATGTTGATTTTCCGCTACCTAAAAAACCACCTAATATATGAATTTCTACTTTACTCATTTGACCGACCATCCATTTCTCTACTTCAAATTTCTTCAAAGCGTAATTATTACGATTTATATTTATCATTTTATTAAAAGAATACCTATTTGTAAACAAAACTGCTAGATTATCGTTTCATTTTCCATTCACTTCATGAGCAACTCTAATTCCAGACTCGATTGCTCCCTGCATCCATCCATGTGTTAATGTCGTATGTTCTCCTGCAAAGTGCACTCTACCCGCTGGCGGCGTAATATATGGAAACAATTCAAGCTCTTGCCCTGGTTCAAAAGCTGTAAATGCTCCGCAAGAATACGGATTTTGACTCCAGCTAAAAGATTCTCCCGCAACATACTCACTATAAACCACATTCCCATAAATTTGCGCTAAATTTTTCAATGCATAACGAATACGATCTCTATGCGAGAGACTATCCCACGTTAACGCTTCATCTGCCCACGTATAGCTTGCTATAATGATAGCTGCCCCTGGTGTCTGAATGCCATAGCTCGGATAATATGTAAAACGTATCGGTAAATCCGTAATAGATTTCCCACCACACTGCCCCGCTCTTTCCCAAAATCTACTTTTGAACTCTATCGCAATTTTAGTCGCTGCAATATAATTCAATTCACGAATTGCCCGTCTTTTATAATAGGAGAATAAATAATATGGCTGGACTTCTACAAATCGCAAAGCTGAAAATGGAATTGTGACAATAGCGATGTCACCAGTTACTATACATGAATTTAACGTTTGTTCATGTGTTACTTGCATCATTACTTTATTATCTTCCTGTATAATTTTTTCTACTTTATACGACATAAAAATATTATCCTTTAGCTCTGGTAAAAATGAATTTGCTAATGCATCCATCCCGCCCGTTATCTCATAATATTTCGTCGTTGAAGTGAAAAAGATCATTTCGCGTAATACTTCAATTAAAGACATTCCCATATATGCTTCCATATCAAGAAGTACTCCAATCATATCTATTGCCCCATCTGAATAATACTCGGTTAAAAATGAACCGAGCGAATATGTTTTATACTTTTTTTCAACAATAATCCAGTTTTTATCAGGATCTTTCTTAATATAATTAAGTATCGGTTCCAATACCTCTAACATTAATTCTTCTGCCGTTTTCCCCCTTTCTTTATCTAAAACTGGATATTCAAGTACACTTGGATCCTTTTCAAACACATCCAATCTCGTTCTTTTGTTATTCGTATAAATTACATCTGAAGAAGTTTTATTAATAAAAATGTTTAACGGTAGTTTAAATTTACGAATGTAGGCTAAAGTTAAATCATGAGTATCCGGAATACGCATAGGGCCTGCGTTAAAATATAGCCCTGAGCTAAATGGTTCACGAATCGTATACACCCTGCCACCTATTCTGTTATTTGCTTCTATAATCGTTACCTCGTGCCCAGCTTCTTTTAATAAAGATGCTGTAACTAATCCAGACATTCCTGCACCGGCAATTGTAATCCGTTTGGGGTTATTTGTTTTGGCAAGCCCTTCATGAATAATTTGAAGCATTTCTTCCATCGATAATGGATTCCCCATGCCAATTCCCCTTTTATGAAGGATTTTACTGAATTATATTCGTTTAACAGGATTCCTATGTTTCATTAAAGTAATTGAGCGGATACATTTTCAATTACTTGAATATCTTTTATAAAATGTAATAAAATAGATATGAAACTTCAGAAGTAAGACGTATTATCTTACATAATAAAATTAATGAAATTGCGAGGAATTTTGAAATGAAAAACGGGATTAACCGTGTTGTATTAGTAGGAACAGGGGCAGTTGGATGTAGTTATGCTTACTGTATGATTAACCAAGCTGTAGCTGAAGAATTTGTTTTAGTGGATGTAAATGAAGCAAAAGCTGAAGGAGAAGCAATGGACTTAAGCCATGCGGTTCCTTTCGCACCAGCTCCAACAAAGGTTTGGAAAGGTAGTTATGAAGATTGTAAAGATGCAGATCTTGTTGTAATTACAGCTGGATTACCACAAAAGCCGGGTGAAACACGCTTAGACTTAGTTGAGAAAAACGCTAAAATTTTCAAGCAAATTGTTCGTAGCATTATGGATAGCGGCTTTGACGGTATCTTCTTAATCGCAACGAACCCTGTAGATATTTTAACTTACGTAACTTGGAAAGAATCTGGATTACCGAAAGAACGCGTAATCGGTTCTGGTACAACTCTTGATTCTGCTCGTTTCCGCTATATGTTAGGCGAGTACTTCGATATTGGACCGCATAACATCCATGCTTATATTATCGGAGAGCATGGTGATACAGAACTTCCAGTTTGGAGCCATGTATCAATTGGCATTCAAAAGCTAGAAACGCTTCTTGAAAAAGACAACACATATAACCAAAAAGATTTGGATGATATTTTCATAAACGTTCGTGATGCAGCTTACCACATTATTGAACGAAAAGGTGCTACATACTACGGCATCGGCATGTCACTGCTGCGTGTTACGAAAGCAATCTTAAACAATGAAAACAGCGTATTAACTGTATCAGCATACCTTGAAGGTCAATACGGTCAACAAGATGTTTATATTGGCGTACCTGCTGTCTTAAACCGCGGAGGCGTTCGTGAAATTTTAGAAGTTGAATTAAGTGAAGAAGAAGAATTAAAATTCGATCACTCTGTTCAAGTATTGAAAGAAACAATGGCTCCTGTTCTTTAATCATATTTTTCAATCAAAAAAGCAATCCGATTTATATTGGATTGCTTTTTTTATATTTTTATAGTTCCCCCTCAATTTAAACGGTAATATTATCTATAATAAAGTGAAACTTTAATCAGTGGGGGTTTTGTTCATCCCCCACTGATTATTAGCCCGCACCAATCGGGCGTTTACGGACAGTTAATGCGGGATAAAAAGGAGTGATTTCATGAATGATTCTTTGACAAGAGTAATCCTCTTACTAGCTGTAGCGGCATTAATACTTTTTCTCTTTTTAATCATCCGAACATTATTTCCAACCAAAAAATATGATAAGAATCTCGGGTTGATTCTTATTATTTTAAGCTTGTTAGCAATACCGATAAGTATCTTCCTTATAGGAGGATGGGCAGGTATTGGGGTTGGCATAATCGCGGTGTTTATTTTTACTGCTGTTATTATAGCTTTAATTGCAAATAAATTTATAAAACTACCTCCTCCAAAGAAAAAATAAGAAATAACCGATGTTTTCCCCAAAAGACAACATCGGTTATTTCTATCACTTATTACTTTTAATCGATTTATCATTATTTACGTCAAGTACATCTAATAAAAAGATAAAGATCGGTATCCCGATAATAAGCCCCCATATTCCGAGGAAATGCTCTGAAAAGATGAGAATCATAAATGTATAAAAGACAGGCAAATTCGTTTTTGCAGACATAAATTTTGGATTTAAAAAATAACTTTCAAGAGCATGGATTATTGTAATGAATACTAGTATGTACAAAACGTACATAACCCCGCCTACGTTATAGGCAATGATACAAAGTGGAAACAGTGAAATGATTACGCCAGCAACAGGAATCAACCCTAGTAAGAAAATCATAACAGCTAATACGAGAAGCTGCGGAAATCCTAAAACAATCAATGCAATGACAGTAAGAATACAATTTACAACTGCAATTAAAAATTGCGCTTCAATTACTTTACCGAACGATCTTGCAAACCTTTCGCCAAAATATGCAATCTCCTCATAAAAAATCTTTAGCTTACTCTCTTTAAACTTAGAAGTAAATGTAATAATACGCTCTTTTTCTAATAAGAAAAATAAGCTTAATATTAGAGACAATAATATTTGTAAACTCACCTTCCCTATATTCGCTATCGATTGATAGATGACATCTACACCCTGTTCTATATATTTTGATACTTCCATTCCATTAATTGTCGAAAGTGCATATTTAATGATCTCATTATCAGGTGGGTTTTGAAAAAATAGCTTAAATTGATAAATCAATTGTGAAATTTGTATCGTTAGCACAGGTAAATATTTATACAATGTAGTGCCTATAAAGGAAACTAATATTATATACAAACATGCGATAACAATTTTTCGATTCACTTTCAATTTCTTTGAAATAAAACGTTGAAATCGATCCATTAAAAATGTCAGTATAAACGTAATTAATATCAAATTGATCATACTTTTTAATCCATATAATACAAGCGCTAATATTATTAAAACGAGAAACCGTTGAAACCCTCTACTTCGAAAAAAATTTTTCACTTCATTCATTAAGATTTAACCTCCCCCTTCAATGGATGGAAATTGGATATATTACAACACATACTTATTCATTGTAATACTATTACATTTTATGAGCTTCTATAGACAATCTTTCTTACTAATTGGGAAGAATCCTTTTTTCTTTTTTATTGTCGGATTTTTTCATCTAATGCTTTTCTAAAAACTACTTTATCAACTCTATATTTTAGGAGAACGTCTATTTTTAAACTGTTGCTCCGTAGTAGATTTTTCATATTGAAAAAAGAGAGTTATCTATTACTTAACCCTCTCTAAAAAAATGCTAAATGAAAAGCTTAATTATTTCAATCTAATCATTTCTTTTTTGCATTTGCTTCGCTAACAATTCCTTCACTTGGTTATACGTTAACCCTGAATTTTTGTTTAAACGCTTTACTTCCTCGACATCAGTACCTACCACTGTATATTTTTTCTCATCACTCATATTTCCACTCCCTTTTTTTACCAGATCATTTTTTATATTTCTTCCCTAAACTCTTATAAATTAATACAAATAAGGAAACTGTACTAAATTCAATAGGTAAAGGGAATTCAGTTGCGTAAGAGGAATAGATAAAAAAATGTCGAATTTATTATACTTGTTGAATTTGAGGACTTGGAGGATACATTTTGAAAAAATATGAGTTTAAAAATAACATTCCAACATTGGAAGAGTACAAATATTTGTGCGATTCTGTCGGATGGTCTAATTATATGAATTTTGAAGTAGCGGAAACATCACTGAAGAATTCTATTTACTGCATAACAGTCAAGGATAATGAGCAAATTGTGGGTATGGGGAGAATTGTTGGCGATGGGGCTATCTATTTCTATATTCAAGATATAGTGGTTCATCCAGATTATCAGAAAAATGGTATTGGGAAAGAAATAATGTATATTTTGGTTGAATACTTAAATCAAAATGCCCCAGATAAGGCATTTGTTGGTTTGTTTGCATCACAGGGTAAAAAATCGTTCTATGAAAAATACGATTTTAAAGATTACTCACCAAACATGACAGGGATGTTTACTGTCATTTCAAAAAAATAAGCATTTAGATTATTGATTGTAAGGAAAGACATCGATTCATATGGAGGAAATTGTTCTTGCAGTAACATTTTCCACAATAGAGTTTAAATATTATATACGAAGGGACAGTACATATATGGCTAATATGTACTGTCCTTTCATTTATCTAACCTTTTCATTTTGATAAGTATATAACAGATTCCTTCTCGTTATATATTAAATTTCTTAATAAAATTTCACCACATCTTCAGTAGGTAAGAACGTTCTTTCTCCTGGTTGTTCATTTGGCTCACCAAATGGCATTTGTCCTACTAAACTCCACTCTGCTGGAATGTTCCAAGTTTCTTTTACTTCAGCATCTACGATTGGATTGTAATGTTGCAGTGATGCGCCAATTCCTTCAGCAGATAATAGCATCCACACAGTATGTTGTAACATTGCATTACCTTGATGAGACCAGAATGGGAATTGATCTTTATATAATGGTGCATTTTCTTGCATTTTTTCTACAGTTGCTTGATCTTCAAAGAATAGAACTGTCCCTACACCTGCATGGAAACCTGTTAGTCTTTCTACAGTCGCTTCAAAGTTTTCTGCTGGTACGCGTGATCTAAGTGTTTCTTTTACGATATTCCAAAACTTTTCATGCTCTCCATCCATTAATACGACCATACGGCCACTTTGCATATTGAAAGATGTTGGTGCGTGTAAAGCTGTTTTTAAAACCTTTTCAATTCTTTCTTTTGTAATTGCATCATTTTTTGTTACTTTACGAATTGAACGACGGTTCACGATTGCTTCTTTTAAGTTTGTTGTAGTTGCTGACATTTTAATTCCTCCAAATATTTGTTTTATAATTTATTTTGTTATTTCATAACAAGCGAATTAGCAATATCCATCTGTATTACATTGCATTCCTTCAAAAGAATTTGTTTTATTCTTTTCAATTTCTTTATCAATTACTCTCTCTAGCGTTTCTTTACTAGCAAGCCCTTGAATAACTTCATCACCAATCATGACAGTTGGTACCGCCATAATATTCGCTTCATCATATGCACGCTGAATTGCTTCTTGATGTTTTTCTTTATATTTTCGATTTACTAATGCATCTTTAAATTCAGCTTCTGGAAGCCCTACTTCTACCGCAAGTTTTGTTAACACATCAATATCTTCAATGTTTTGTTCTTCTTGGAAAAATGCGGTGAATACGCGGTGATGATACTCATTTCCTAGCCCACGTTCTTTCGCAAATTCACATCCTTCAAAAGCTAAATGTGTATATGGATGCGGTGAAACACGTGGCAAGCGCATATCGATTCCTAATTTCTTCGCTGTAGGAAGAATGAAGGCATCCCATGAACCTAACTTTTCTGGTTCATTCCATGGATCTATTTTTGAATATGGACTTGGACGTAATTCAAATGGCATCCATTCAATTTCTACGTCTTTCTCTTTCGCTACTTCATCTAATGGACCTTTTGCTAAAAAACAAAACGGACATATAAAGTCTGAGTATACTTTCATTTTTACAGTCATAATTTTTACACCTTACCTTTATAGTTGTAATCAAAATAGTTACACTGATAACAAAAAAATATAGATAATATTTTAAGCATTCATTTTCTCTTGTAAAGATTCAAACAACTGCCCCATCGTAATATTTTTCAAAACTTCTTCCATCGCGGATTGTGCTTGAATTAATATAACTTCTAACACTACTTGAATATTCGCGCCAATTGGACAATCTGGATTTGGTTTCTCATGAATATGAAATAGTTTATCCTCTTCCACTACATTTACTGCATGATACACATCTAACAACGTGATTTCATGTAAATCCTTTAATAATCCCGCGCCACCTGGTCCACGATTTACGTAAACAAATCCAGCTTGTTTCAAGTACGACATAATTTTACGGATTACTACCGGATTTGTATTTACACTTTCAGCCATATAGTCTGAAGTACAAAGTGAAGATGGATTGTTTTTCAAAATAGATAAAATATGAACAGCTATAGAAAAGCGGCTACTAATTTTCATCGTAATCACCACCTCGATGTAATCATTATAGTTACAACAAAAAGATAAGTCAATCCTTTTGATAGATTTTTTATAAGCAAATTAAAAAGTGTCCCATTATGATATATGAGACACTTCTTTTTATTCTGTAAATAGCGCTTGAAATTCTTCAATAAATAGCTGCACAGCGATTGAAGAATCCTTTAATGATGGAACAGCTAAAGCAATTTCTCTCCATACTTGCGGTTCCAACTCTCTCGTTTGCACATTTTTTGGTAAATTCGTTAAAGATAATTCAGCTAATATTGCAATACCTAATCCTTCTTGAATCATATTTAAAGCTGTAGTAACGGTCGAAATTACATACTCAGCCCGCAGTGGTACGTTGGCTTGTTTAAACATATCAATAATGGGTGGTTCGTATCCGCCCTTACATAATATGATCGGTTCATTCTCTAAATCACTAATTGTAATAGAGTCCTTCTTACAAAGAGGATGATCCTCTCTTAAGATAACAACCATTTTCCCCTTCGTTAATGGGACAATCTCCATATCTTTATTAGGCAAAATAACAATTCCTATATCAACAACCCTCGATACTAACCAATCTTCAACTTCTTTAATCGTCCCTTCACAAAGAACGACTTCTAAGTTCGGATACTTCTCCTTAAAAAGATTTATCATTTTGGGTAAGAAATGCGCAGAAGCACTCGGAAAACTCCCAATTCGGATCGTCCCAACTTCGTGCCCTTTCTCCATCGCAACTTCTTGTTCAATCTTCTCTACACCGTTCAAAATCTCTCTAATATGCACAAGAATTCTGTTTCCTACATCCGTAACGAGTAATCCTTTTCGTTTATCACGTATAAGAATAGTAACTCCTAATTCTGACTCAATACTTGAAATCGCATGACTTACAGCTGGTTGCGTCATATTTAACACCCGAGCAGCCTTCGTAAAACTACCTAACTCAACAGTTTTTATTAATACTTGCAGTTGTGTAATGGTCATAACTAATCACTTATACTCCTTATAAAAAAGATTCATTTTATTTATCACAGTCGATATCATATCATAGTGAGATGAATCACACCAAGGAGGTTTTACAGTGACACAGCTTTCTCGAACTAAGACAGCCATAATCCTTACGTTTCTCGTTTTCATGTGGGGAATCAATTGGCCTTTATCTAAGTTTGCCCTGCATTATACACCACCCGTTTTATTTGCAGGCGTTCGAACTTTAATTGGAGGATTCATTTTACTCCTTTTCGCTTTACCGAAATACAAAGAGTTACATTTAAAAGAAACTTGGCATTTATACGTTATTTCTTCTTTACTTAACATCATTATATTTTACGGACTACAAACTGTCGGACTTCAATACATGCCCGCCGGACTATTCTCCGCAATCGTATTTCTCCAACCTGTCTTACTCGGCATTTTCTCATGGATTTGGCTTGAAGAGGCAATGTATGGCTTGAAAATTTTCGGACTTATTCTTGGATTTATTGGTGTAGGGGTTATTAGCTCTAGTAGTTTAACTGGACATATTTCTATTATCGGTGTTCTACTTGCTTTAGGATGTGCTATCGGCTGGGCACTCGGCACAGTATTTATTAAGAAAACTGGACACCGTGTTAATGCCATTTGGATGGTAACACTTCAGCTTATTATTGGCGGACTTTGCTTAATCGGATTTGGTTCAGAATTTGAAAGCTGGTCTAACATCGCTTGGAGTATACCATTTGTAAGTGTACTACTATTCATCTCATTCTTTGTTATTGCAATGGGATGGCTGGCTTACTTCACACTTGTTGGAGCTGGTGAAGCAAGTAAAGTTGGGGCTTATACATTCCTTATCCCCCTTATCGCTATTATTGTAAGCTCTATTTTCTTACATGAGGCCATTACAATTAGCTTATTTATCGGACTTTTATTTATTGTGGTAAGTATTTGTTTTGTAAATATAAAGCCGAAAACACTTACTGTAAGGCAGCAAGTTGAAGTGAAATAAATAGACATAAGAAAGAGCCTACTTTTTGTAGGCTCTTTCTTATGTCTATTTTGTGCACCATCACTTTAAGTACCAACAAAAAGGTAAATCTCTCTTTTTGTTATAAATATCAATATCAATAATCTTTCAGCTCTATCCCGTTAGCAGCTTTCGCTATCATTTTCGAAATCATCTTAAATTGTACAACCATAATGGTTGGTATACGCAACATTAAGTTGCGTAGAAAGATTTTGAAGTTTGATTTTTCAATCATACTCCCGGCAGCTATTAATCCTATTTTTTGATTTTTCTCAACAAACTTTCTCATTTTTTGTTCATAGGCAACAAATGCACGGGCGAAGTCGCCATCTGCAGCTTTGAGTTCACCAGCTAATACAAAAGCCCCGACAAGCGCCAGGCTAGAGCCTTGACCCGATAAAGGTGATGGGCCATACGCTGCATCGCCTACCAATGTAACCCGCCCCTTTGACCATGTCGGCATGTGAATCTGGCATATCTCATCAAAATAAAAGTCTGTCGCATCTCTCATGGTCTTGAGTAGATGCGAGGTTTCCCAACCTGTATGGTCTAAGAAGGCATTTTCTACAAGTTTCTTTTGAGATTCTATATCATAGCGGTCGTACTTCAATGCCTCTGATTTGAACAAGAACATCCCCCTTGCTTCGGTATTGTCACGAGCGCTATACATACCTACTGTTTTGCCTGGTATCGTATAAAGCAGCTGGCAGTGGTCGAGGTTGAGGTAGTTCTCGAGGTTAAAAATTGAGATATAACAGCCAAGCGTACGTTTAAACTGTGCTTCGTCGCCAAAAGTTAAGGTGCGCACATTAGAATGGAGCCCGTCCGCACCGATGACCAAGTCAAATTTCTGTGGCTTACCATGAATAAATTGAACTTCTACACCAGCTTCAGTCTCATGTATAGCGGTAATTGAATCGCCCCAAATGTATTCAACCGTATCCTTGGTTAAATCGTACAAAATGTTACTAAGATCGTCACGAATGATTTCTATGTCCAGACCCTGCTGGTTCCCCATACTCGCTTCGCTTATTTGACCTTCGAACTTGCCCTTGCTGTTCACGAAGTAAACACCAGTCATGTTCGTGTCAGCTGCACGAACTTGATCAAGTATGTCCATCCCCTTAAGCACCTTAATAGCTGCACCACGGATATCAACCCCGTAACCACCCGTGCGCAATACTGGTGCACGTTCTATTACAGTCACGTCGAATCCGTGGCGTTGAAGCCAGTAAGCGAGTGCCGGGCCGGCAATGCTCGCACCAGAAATAAGGATGTTCATCGTTTGTATCATAATTACTTATTCACTCCTATCCTAATTAAAGCCTTAACATCTCCACAGTATATTCACGACCTATTCTACTTATTTACCACAACAAAATAATAGGAATTTAATTTTTCAACAAAATGGTCCACTTCAAAAAAATACGTCTTTTTATATGCCCCCTCGATTTTGATTAAAGATTAATTTCAGTAGTTTTCAAAAATATTTAATATAAAAATTGTGTCTCAACTTTCCGCTCAGCTGAGCAAGCATTCTCGTGGTTTCATTCTTCTCATGACCAAGTAAGCTTTTTATTACTTCAAGTGGCGCACCGTTGTTAATCATATATGTAGCATAGCTGTGACGTAATTGATGAGGATGAATACTCTATTTAATCCCAGTACAATTTGATATACGTTTGATAATAAATCTTAGGTTATCAATACTTATACGTCTTTTGAGCCTTCTTCCGGTAATAAACAAACAAGGCTCCTCATCATCTCTTTCATCTAGATACCTTTTAACCAAATAGTGCAACGAGTATTAAAGTATACTTCCCTTTCTTTATCACCTTTCCCATGCACAATGACAGAATTCGTTGAGAAGTTAATATCATCACGATTCATTTTTACGACTTTCCCAATACGGCAGCCCGTAGAATACAAAAATTCAAATAATGATATGATTTCTCTCGTTGTATTGGGATGTTTATAAACCATCAATTTTTTGTTCCTCTCCTATTCTTCATACTTCTGTTCATTAGCCAAAGTATGAAGAATAAGAGCTTTTTTATATACAAATAATAAAGCTCAAGGAGTTGTTGACATGAATTTCATATTAAATATTTTAGGGATTTTCATTGTAATATTATTCGTTTTCCTATGTTCGCCTAATAAAAGAAAAATAAAATGGAGACCAATCAGTATTCTAATAATATTGGAGCTTTTTATTACATGGTTTATGTTAGGTACCAAATTGGGTAGTATCATAATTAATAAAATTGCGTCATTTTTCAGTTGGCTACTTTCATGTGCGAATGAAGGTATTCGATTTGCATTTCCTTCAGCTATGGAAAATCAAACAATTGATTTCTTCTTTAGCGCATTACTTCCTATCATTTTTGTTATCACTTTTTTTGATATTCTTTCTTATTTTGGAATCTTAACTTGGATTATCGATAAAGTAGGTGCAATCATTTCAAAGATTTCTCGTTTACCAAAGTTAGAAAGCTTCTTTTCCATTCAAATGATGTTTTTAGGAAACACGGAAGCACTTGCAGTTGTTCGTGATCAATTATCTGTTTTAAAAGAAAATCGTTTGTTGACTTTTGGAATTATGAGTATGAGTAGCGTCAGCGGTTCCATTCTTGGTGCTTATCTATCAATGGTTCCAGCAACATATATTTTCAGCGCCATTCCTTTAAACTGTATTAACGCATTAATTTTAGCCAATGTTTTAAATCCTATAGAAGTCACTAAAGAAGAAGATATTATTTATTCACCTTCAAAAAATGAAAAAAAAGATTTCTTTTCTACCATTTCAAATAGTATGTTAGTTGGGATGAATATGGTTATTGTTATTTTAGCTATGGTAATTGGATATGTAGCATTAACAGCATGTTTAAATGGGATTTTAAGTTTTTTGTAACAGGTTTAACAATTCAAAAAATCTTCTCTATTATCTTTAGTCCTTTTGCATTTTTACTTGGTGTATCAGGCAGTGATGCTATGTATGTAGCTGAATTAATGGGGATAAAAATAACAACGAACGAATTTGTTGCAATGATGGATTTAAAATCAAACTTAAAGTCTTTACAACCGCATACGATTGCAGTTGCAACAACATTTCTAGCCTCTTTTGCTAACTTTAGTACAGTAGGTATGATTTATGGAACTTACAATTCATTATTTGGCGGAGAAAAATCTTCAATAATCGGTAAGAATGTTTGGAAGCTTCTTGTTAGCGGAATGGCTGTTTCCTTATTAAGCGCTATGCTTGTGGGGCTTTTTGTATGGTAAATGAATAATACGAATGTCAATTTTTTATTTTCCAATATTTCTCCTCCAATTTCTTGTCACGCCACCTGAAACAATGCTGGTTCGCTTATGGGCATCTCTAAAAAGTAAAGAGCAGAAGATACAAAAAATTATTTAATTTTAACACTTCAAACACGCATCCCTCCTCGAGGCTGCTTAATCTCTAATATTAATTAACAAAGGTCTCATTACTTTCAATGAGACCTTTCAATGTTGCCTATTTTTTACGACGTACTACAAAAATACAAGTACCCACTGACGATACAATTGCCAAAATGGATAAGATAATTGCTATTGTTTGCATATTAATGATACCTGCATTCTCTTTCACATTAGATACTTCACCATGTTCTCCTGTTAATGATGTACCTTTTGCAATCGTAGTAAGGGAATGTGGTTTCTCAGCTTTCTCATCACCTGTCCATTCAACAATTTCTCCGTCCTTATATTGCTGATATGCATCCCAAGCTATTTTTTGTTCTTTATCTGGATTTTTAGCGACGAAAGTAAATCGCTGGAACTGACCAGGTAAAATCCCATCTCCTGTTGCTTCCCATATTACAGTTTTAACTTTTCCAGCTGCATCTTTTTGTTCTTCCACTTTCCATCCTGGCACTGGCTCATACTGTTGAAACTCGACTCCAGATGGTATTTTCAGTGTAACTTTTGTTGTTGCCATATTCTTTTCAACAGGTACCTTTATTGTATAAGTCTCCCAAGAGCTAACGTCAGAAGTTGCTGGTTTTACAGTCACATGAGCACTAACAGGTAACGAAAAAATTCCCATTGCAATTATAGTTGCTACCATTGTTGTTCCTAATTTTTTTATACGTTTCATTTTCTTATAACTCCTTTTCATCTATAACTTCTCTTTATGCCACTATTTGTGGGCAGTAAGACTCCCACCTCAAAATTCGGCTGGAGCAAAGAAGTTAGGTGGAAGCCCTGCTGCCCGTAAAAGCCCGATTGGTGTGGGCTAATAATCAGTGGGGGATGAACAAAATCCCCACTGGTTAAAGTTTCACTTTATCTGCCACCTACAATAAATTTATAATCTGTATCGAAGCTATCAAGAGATTTTGTTAATCCATGAACATGTATATTCCAGTTTCCTGTCATGTTAATATACATACCTTCCGCTTCATATTCTCCCGGTGAAACTGCCGAAACTTTAAATGAACCTTTGCCCATATTCATATCTAACGATTGAGTCGTCAATACAATTTGTTCCATATCGGTAACAGGCTGTCCATTCTCATCCTTTACATTAATATGGAATGTATTCTGTCCCACCTTATTTGGACTTACATGTAAAGTGAGTTCATATCCATTCTCTAATTGTTTACTTTCTGTAAAAGGTCCAGTAGGAGGCATCGGCGGTGTTTGTACGTTTGTCATAAAAGCTACGATTACGAAAACGATAATTCCAATGATAAACTCTACTTTCAGCGTAGCTCCTAATCCTTGCTGTGCTCGCATTCTCCCTCTCACATAATGAATAATTCCCAATACCCCCATGAAAACAAATAAAAGGATCTTCGTTAATAAGGCTAATCCATACTTCGTATCAAATAACGAATGGATCGTTGGAATAAAAAATGTACTATTAAAAAGGCCTGTTATTAAAATCACAATGACAGCACCAGTTGCCCATGGTGAAAAACGCTTAATTGCATCCCAATACATAGTCCACTTGTCATCCTCTTTACGTAAAAGAAGAATAATCGATGATAGACCGCCAATCCATAATGAAGCTGCGAATAAATGTAGAAAATCCATCACAACAGCAATGTCTTTAAACTTTAAACCATATGCGTGACTATTAATGGCTTTCATAACAAGTAACCCAACAAACAGTAGCATTGGAATGCTCCATACTTTAAAAGATGAAAGCTTTTCACGCTTCACCGCAAAATATGTAACAGTTATAAGCGTACTAATAAGAGCCATTTGAGTTATCCATACATAACCAAAAACAGATAGTTGTAGTGTTTCTTTTAATAATATAGGATCGAATGCTTCTAACCATGAAACATCAGCATTCATTTTCGCTTGCAATGGTAAATTGAATAGTAAACTAATGAATATCCCAAATAATGATATCCATATTATTTTTTTACTCCTTGATTGAACTGGGGTTGCGTTCCCTTTATACATAATAAGATTAAAGAATAGAACTCCTAAAAATAGCGAGAAACTTGTATATAGAATCCCTCGTTCCATAATCATATCGATTTGCGGAACATAGCCCATCTCTTCCACATGTATATCGTCTGTTCCCACTTCTGCTGATCCAATCTGGAACGGAATAACTCCTTGAATTGGATGTCCATCAGCTGAAATAGCTTTCCACTGAATAGAGTAGAGACCATTTTTGAGATTCTCTTTTAACCCAGCCTCTAATATTTTTTTGTTTTTCTTATCAATATGAGCATCTTTTAAATCTACTCTTTTACCTGAGGTATCTCTTACGAACAATGTATTAAATCGTGAAACTTGTATATCCTCATCAAATTCAATTTTCACGACAGTTGGTGCTTTCTTCAACGTTTCATTTTCAGCAGGATTTGATTTCACAACATACGCATGAGCAGATGTGCTTTTTGGTATCAATATGATAAACACGCACGCTATTAATAGCCACGCCCCTAACCTTCGCATTACTTTCACACTCACTTCACTTCTTTCTTTTTCGTCACTACACTTTCATTACTTTTACTTCCAAAGTTTAATTTCCAGATAAAATGTTAACCTGATTAAGTATGAGGGTCTATTTAGTATCACTCTCTATTTATTCCTCACCTCTACACTTCCAATACAATAGTAGCTACCTTCATAGATATTACTTATATTTTTAAAGTAGATTACCATTATAGCATAAAATATATTTATGTAAGTTTCTAAAGAAGAAAAGTTATCGTGAATCATTTGTGAAAAAAATGTGAAATAACCTCCCATATAAAGAGAAATACACAAATTAAAAAGGCGTTACGTTATTACGTAACACCTTTTCTCAAGGATAAACCTCCTTTATTTCTCTTCCGGATAATCACAATACTCAATAATTGTTCCCTCTGTATCCGCTGGGTTAAGGTAAATTAATCGTCTACCATGCTTATTGATGCGAAGCGTATGTTCTAACGTTCGAATACCTTGTTCCTTTAATTCTTCTAAAGCTACATCTAAATCATCTACACGATATGCAACATGATGAACACCTTTCCCTTTTTGCTTTATAAATCTTGCTATTGGAGAAGTTGTATTATTCGTCGGTGCAAGTAATTCTATTCTATCACCATCTACTTCAAGAATGGCTACTTCGCTTTCAACACCGGGTGCTTCACTTACGTATCGATCTATTAAAGTTCCTGCTAAAACCTTTTCATAAAAATGTATCGTACTATCTATATCACGAACTGCGATGCCGATATGATCAATTGTTTTTTTCATTTTATTTCCCCTACTACTTTATTTTTTCTCATTATTAATAGTAACAAAAAAAGTTATAGAATCAAATTCTATAACTTTTTAAATTTAACCTATTTTCTTATTCGCACTAGCCGCTGGTTGAACTTGATTTTTCGCTTTTAAAATGCTAATGCCATATCCGATAAATCCACCGATAATCGCTGGGAAGATCCAGCCTAATCCTACCTCCTGCATCGGAAGGAATTTAGTGAACACACGGCTTACTACTTCAATGTTAACTCCAGCTGCACTTAATCCATCAAATAAGCTGATGATAAATGTTACGATTAAACTCACTTGATAAACTTCAGCTCTTCCTTTGAATAATGAGTGGAAGAAAGTTAAAAAAATCAATACAATTGCTAGTGGATAAATTGCTGTTAATACTGGCACAGAAACTGCAATTAATTGCGTTAATCCAACATTTGCAACAATTGCACTAAATACACATAGCGTGATTGCGATTGCTTTGTAAGGAACATTTGGGAATAACTTATGGAAAAATGAAGAACACGCTGATACAAGTCCCACACTAGTTGTTAAACAAGCAACTGTAATCATTAATCCTAATAATACCCCGCCATATGATCCAAAATAGTAGTTAGAAACTTTCGCTAATACTTCTCCGCCGTTTTCTAAATGTCCAAGCTTCGCAACACTTGAAGCTCCCATATAAGAAAGTGCTGTATAAATAATTGCTAGAATCGATGCTGCGATGATTGTCGCCTTTGCACAAACAACCATAATTTGTTTTTCGTTTTCGCACCTTTTTCTTTAATTGCATTAATAATGATGATCCCAAATACAAACGATGCAAGCGTGTCCATTGTTAAGTACCCTTCTTGGAATCCTTTGAAAAATGCATGTGATGTATATCCTTCAACTGGTGCTTGCATCTCTCCAATCGGATGAATAAAAGCAACGATTACTAAAATACCAATGAATGTTAATTTAATTGGTGTTAATATTTTTCCAACAATATCGACAATTTTCGCAGGATTTAGCGAAAAAAAACAAGTGATGCTAAAGAATATAATTGTAAAAAGAATTAACGGTGTAGAACCTAATCCCCCTGGCATAAACGGCTTAAGACCAATTTCATAAGAAACATTTCCCGTTCTTGGTATTGCAAATAACGGACCAATCGCTAAGTATAAAACTGTCGTAAACACAATCCCGAATACCGGGTGAGCTCGACTTGCTAATGACTGTAAATCATCTTTACCTGAAAAACCAAATGCTAATACACCTAGTAATGGTAATCCAACACCTGTTACTAAAAATCCAGCGTTAGCAATCCATACATTCTCTCCTGCCGATTGACCAAGCATCGCTGGGAATATTAAATTTCCTGCTCCAAAAAATAGTGCAAATAACATTAATCCGATAACTACTATGAACGAAAACGGTACTTTATTCGCCATAATATAACCCCCATTCAAATTTCCTTATCTCATTTCCAATTTTAACTAATTGAATTTTCTGAATATTTAATTTAAGTATCAACTATTCTTGAACTCATTATAGTTTGATATATAATATTTTGCAATACTATTTTCAAACTTTTCATTTATTTTATAAATATACATTTTTTAACATAGAAAACAGACTAAAAAACCAACATGGTCATCATGTTGGTTTTTCCGTTTATTATCATGAATTAAAATTTTGCAGCTACTTTTTTAACGGTTTCTAAACCTTCTTCAACAATTTGTTGTGAACGATCTGGATATTGATTGTGTCCTTCAATTACAACTGTCTCTGGATTTGTAATTCCCCAGAATCCAAGTACAGTTGTTACGTAATTTACTGCCATTTCCATAGGAGCCATTTGTTCTGAAGAGTAATCTGAACCACGAGCACCTAACACAACTACTTTCTTACCACCAGCTAAACCTTCTGGACCATTTGCTGTATATTTAAACGTTTTTCCAGCTTGAGATAAATATGAAATATACGTAATTAATGGTGCTGGTACTGTAAAGTTCCATAATGGGAACGCAAATACAACTTTATCAGCTTCTAAAAACTGATTTAAATATTGATCTACTGTAGCAACCGCCTTCTCTTCTTCTGCTGTTAACTCCATACCTTGACTACGTTTGTATCCACCTGAAATAGCGATATTTCCGTAATAAGGAAGATCTAATGCAAATAAATCTAACTCTGTAATTTCTGTATTCGGATTAGCTTCTTTATAAGTACTTACAAATGTTTCATACATTTTTGAACTAATTGCTTGCTCCGCTGGACGATCGTTTGCTTTTACAAATAATACTTTTGACATTGCTTTATTCCCCTCTACTTTTGTATTTTCTTCTTTTTTACCAAATAATGAGCTAAATAATCCCATTTTCTTCACCTAAACTTTCTCATCATATTCATTATTCATCATCATAAAAATTCTTATTCTAATAAAAAGTTCCAATTGATACCTTAAATAAAGTTAACTAAAACTTTTTGTTATTTAATTACCTTATGTAAGTGATTGTAATATATCTACTTACTTTAGTCAAGTAACTTTTTAAAAAGAAAAGAATCTCGAATTAAAAATATTTAATAAAGATATTTCCTCAGTCAAAATGATCAATTCAAAAACACATAAGTGAAATACCTTGTATAATACAACTAGAGAGAAATTCATCTATAGAGAGGGTTTATTAATGAGTACTTTAGAAAAGATTCAAACCTTTATCATTCTTGCAGCTGTTATATTCGGGGTTATATTAGGACAATTTAATATGATACATATGTATTCGGAAAAATTTATTGTTCCCTTCTTATTTTTAATGCTTTATGGATTATTCCTCAGCATCCCATTAAAAGAAATAAAAAATGGATTCCGCAACTTAAAATTCGCTGGAACAAGCCTAGGTATTAACTTTATATGGACACCTTTTCTTGCTTGGGGATTAGGAGCATTATTTCTTTCAGATCACCCAGCACTTTGGGTTGGGTTTATAATGTTGATGGTTACTCCATGTACAGATTGGTACTTAATATTTACTGAAATAGCGAAAGGAAATGTAGCACTTTCTACAGCAATTTTACCCGTGAATTTAATTTTACAAGTATTACTGCTTCCAATTTATTTATTTTTATTTGCTGGTGTAATGAAGACTGTAGCGGTTTCTGTTTTAGTAGAAAGTATTGTTATCGTAATCGTCTTACCATTTTTACTTGCGCACGCTACAAAATTCATTATGCATAAAGTGAAAAAAGCTGAAACACTTGAGAATAAGCTCATTCCGTTTTTCAGCTCTGCTCAAATTGTATTTTTAAGTTTAGCAATAGTAGCGATGTTTGCCTCACAGGGTAAGTACTTATTACAAAATATGAATGTTGTTTTATTGTTACTTATACCAGTATTACTGTTCTTCATGATTAACTTTATACTAGGACAGTTTGTAGGACGTATGATGCATTTATCCTATGAAGACACTGTCAGCCTAAGCTTAACAACGTTAGCGAGAAACTCACCTGTTGCACTTGCTATTGCTGTGACCGCTTTTCCAGATGAGCCTCTTATCGCACTTGCACTCGTTATTGGACCATTGATTGAGTTGCCAGTACTTGCTTGTGTTTCACAAGTGTTATTACTTATTAAGAAAAAACAGCAATACATATAATAAAAAAACGTCCTACTTTGGGACGTTTTTTATTGTCGAGAAATTATAGAATTAACGATAATTATCCGCTCTAAGGATTTTATACGCTATAGAAAATTAACTTGTCGTTACATTAACAAATCCTTTCTATTTAAAAATTATAGGAAAAGTAAATATAACGAAAGCTGCCCAAAGTCCGTAGATTGGCAAATACTTCGTAACGGCGTCTTGGATAGCTGTCGGTCCTGATTTGTTTTGTAGAAAACGCATATAGGAAAACATAATCCAAATGAGATTTGCCCAAATCAGTATGTTTACGCCTAAAACAGCAAGTCTATTAGGTGTAATCCCGTAAGAAGAAAGTCTGAATACGATGGCTGACAATGCGACAGTGTCAATAATAAGCGCCAGAACAATTAAGGCGAAATTTATATAATCTGAAATGCTCTTTTTCTCTTCTGAGTCACTCTCAACGATAGAAAATATAGTAACAGCCAATACTCCAAGGAGTATTCCATTGAAGGCCATTAGGAAATTGCGGTCCAAGAATGGATTTTTCCCACTCCATATAACCGTTATAAGATAGATCAACAATGTAATCAGTACAAGTGGACTAAAAATTTTAGCTATATATGGTGTAATATTTTTAGCAAGTTTAAGGTTCATTGATACTAAGTATGTAGCCACAATTGCGAGAGCGGCAGCACCAAATAAAACAACATTACTAAAATAGAATTCTCCTATATCCAAGTCAACGAAGCTAAATAACTTCATGGTGAATACTGCTAGTACCATTCCGCTCACTGCCATACTCGCGTAGAGAAGACAATATTCTAAATTAAATTTAATATAAGCTAATCTTGTACTACCTTTTGAATATTCATTTCCTGTAAACGCAAGTCCTACTAAGACCCATAACAATATAGGAAGATGTAAATACGCAAGTATACTGCTGTCTTTATAATTTAATGGCAACATATTAAGATACAACCCGGAAATTAGGAACAACGCCGCAAGGAAATAAATAATACTTTTTTTCGGAGTATTATTGTAAATAAAATAAGCAACAATAAAAGGAATTACACCAAAAACTAGGTTAATTGGAGCAATTGCTTCCTGCTCGACAAAGTGGAAAATGATTCTAGTGCTTAGCCCAGCTAGAATAGCTAACATGCCCATGAATAAGAAACCTTTTTGAAACAGCGATATTTTTTCTGCATTTTCCGTTTCCTTGAAATACATCCTTTCATACCAAGCAGCTAGAACCTGAGAATCAGGATTTTCATCCCATGCTTGTGAGAATGACTTTTTAAAAGCTTTCGGGTCTTTTCTATACATTCTCTCCAACTCATGAGGGTTATCCATATTTTCAATAATCAAATTGTTAATGTCCATATTTATACCTCCTCTAATTAAAAAAATAACGTTGTTACCTTTTCCATAAAAAGTACCACGATTATTTATTCTGTTTTTGATTCTAATATAAATTTTATCGTTTTACAATAAATTTTTATTATTTTTTATAATATTTTTGTTGTATATTTTGTTTTAAGTAAAAATAAAAAAGCATGACATAAAATTGTCATGCTTTTTCTTTTCTATCAATATTTTTTTCAAACTTAATCTGTTATAGCACCTTTCACTCAGGCAGGAGCTTTTTTATTTGTTGAAACCACTTGTCTTTGTATAAAAAAGTTCTTTACTAATAAGTAGTGTAATTACTGCGTTTTTCAAATTAGTAAAAAACTTTTTTATCTTTTATTTATATAGCTACAGTCAATTTTGAAACTTCCTCAAGTAAAGAACTTTTTTATTCCAACTCAATTCTTCGGACGATGTCTATATTGCTTGATTAAAGGCTATTTTTGCTTTGTTCACATCTCCTAATCAACTATTTCCCAAAATTGAGATGCTACTTTGGAAATTCTTTGGTCTTTTAATTTTATTATTACAGGCTCTAGGTGAAAATCAAATTGTTTCAATTCAAAAAGCGTTGTATGTTCTAAAAATGTTGATGTGTAATCCATTCTTGGAATAACGGATAGTCCTAGCCCTCTACTAACAAGTGCTATAACCATCCTTATATCTTTACACTCGATAATGATATTTGGCTTGACTTGATGTTCATCAAACACTTTGAAGAGATCTTCATTGAAAGAGAGTCCTTCCATTGCTCCTAGCATAATGAATGGGAACTGGGCTATCTGTTCAATCGTCACATGCTGTGATGAAAATGATGTTGCCCAACTGGCCGGGATAATTACAGCGGTTGATTGTTTTTTTAATACTTTCATCTCATATTGTTCACTATTTCCCAATCGTAAAAGTAAGGCAACATCAATTTCTCTTTGTTCTAGTCTTTTTAATAATTCTTCTGAATTTCCCGTTACTATATTTATTTTAACATTAGGGTATTGTGTTCTAAACGTACTAACATAGTCAATGAGCATATTCGAACATGTAGATGATGCACCGATACTTACTGTTCCACCTATTCCTTGTTCAATTTCTTGAATTTGCTGCTTTACATCTTGAATTTGCATTAGCATTTGATTGGCATATTGGTATAGTATTTCACCTGTTTCTGTAAGCTCCCATTTTTGACGATATCGATGAATTAAAGTTGTGCCAAGGTCAGTTTCAAGCTTTTTTAATAATTGACTAAGTGGTGGTTGCGCGATATGGAGCACTTCTGCTGCTTTAGAAATGCTTCCTTGTTTCACAATTTCTTTAAAGTAATATAATTGTCGAAAATCCATTGTATCTCTCCGTCATATGTTTTTTGATATGATTAGTTTATCATATATATATTTTTCATATGTCGAGTTTGGCGTTATATTTAATTCTATAGCTATAGTCTTTATATTGATAATATTAACTAGAAAGTGAGAGATACTATGAATCATCGGAACAGAACCTGGAAGCGCCTCGTCTTATACGTGCTCGGGTTATTTTTTATGTCGATCGGCATTAGCATGTCGATTCAAGCAGGGTTTGGTGTATCGCCTGTGTCATCATTAGCATATGCAAGTACGCTAACGGTTGGTTTATCGGTTGGTGTGACAATGGCGCTTGCAAATGTTTTATACATTATTATTCAAGTAATATTAAGTAAACGAATGGAGTTCAATGAATTTGTGAGTCAATTCATTATTTCGTTTTTATTTGGGTTCTTCATGGATGCAACGCTCTTCCTTGTACAACTTTTCCCCACACCTGAAACTATCTTTGCTCGAAGTGTATATTTGATTATTAGTTTATTTGTTATAGCGGTCGGTTTAATGGGCTATACAACAGCGAAACTGCCATTAATGCCGTATGATGCGTTAACTTATGCAATTAGTGAAAAATTTAATTTGAAATTCGGTAACGCAAAAATTTTGAGCGATTTAATCAACATTTGTGTGGCTGGTGCAATCTGTATAGTTTTCATTCAATCATTAGGATCAATCGGAATCGGTACACTAATCGCCGCCTATTTTATCGGCAAAATTTTAGGGTGGATGATACCGTATTATCAACCAACTCTTCAACAATGGATATTTAAAACAGAGAAGGCTGCCTAAGGAATCATAATAAAGTACAGGGAAAATAGATAAATCAAATTCCTCAGTCGAAATCAAACAATGAATTTTGCACCTTACAAAGTGCCAGTCCACATTATGAATTGCACTTCTTTATTACTGCCTTTTCTTCGACCTTCCATTACTTTGGTTAAATGATAAAACAAACATCGTATTAAAACTAACCTGCCGTTTAGTTAAAGAAGGATTTTTAAACAACTTTTTTATTTGTTAAAGGACTTTATTGTAAATTAAATAACTTTATTGCTACTTAACACTATTTCATACCATCTTTTCAAACAATTATTTTAAATAATTTTTAGTATTAGTACACAAAAGTCTGTAATTATAAAATAGAAAAAGCATGACATAAAATCGTCATGCTTTTTCTATTTTATCAATATTTTTTTCAAACCTAACCTGTTACATAACCTTTTACTTTGGAAAGGACTTTTTTATTTGTTGACACTATTAATTCTCAAACACAAAATTAATCTTATTATCTTTCCACTCTAACTTCGCATCAAACGTTTTCTCGCCCTTTTTAAAGCCTTTAATTAAATCGGTCTTCTCACCTTTTAAAAGCTTTGTCATGTTTTTTTGCGAAATTGTTTTACTTAATATCTTCTTCGAGATGGTAAAGTCACATTGTGTTGTATTGTAGTTTGCACAACCGTAAAACGTCGACTTATCAATAACATCGCCATCACATTTTTTACAGTTCCCTACCTTTTTACCTGTTGTAAATTTCGATCCTTTTCGTTCAATCGATTCAACATGTAATCCAGTGAAATCCCATTTCTCCGACATTTCTACCGCGTCTTCAATAATTTTAGCTGATAGCTTTTTCGTTTGTTCCATAAATGTAGCTGGTGAAGCTGTACCTTCTCCAATTTCCGCAAGGCGTTGCTCCCATTTTGCTGTCATTTCTGGTGAAGCCAGTATTTTATCACCGATTGCTGTAATTAATACTTTTCCTTTATCCGTTGCGTACACTTGGTTTTTCTGCACATCTATATATTTACGATCCTTCAGCATTGTAATAATACCAGCACGAGTAGCCTCAGTACCTAAACCTTCTGTTTTCTTTAATACTTTCTCAAGCTCTTCATTCTCTAAATACTTACCCGCCGTTTTCATTAACGTAATAAGTTGTCCTTCTGTATAACGCTTCGGTGGCTGTGTTTTTCCTTCTTTCACTTTCACTTTTACAACTTTTCCTTGTTCACCTTCAGCTACAATTGGAAGAATCGTTTCGTCATCTTTATCGTCTTGGAAAATAACTTTACGCCAACCTTCTTGAATTTGCTGTTTTCCTTTCGAAATGAACGCAGCACGTTCGTCTACAAGAGTTGTAATCGTTGTGTAGTCAAAGATTGCTACTTCATAATGCGCCGCAATCAGTCTTCTTACGATCATATCGTAAATTTTCTTTTCATCACCTGATAGTTTGCTTGGATTTGTAACTTGCTCTGTCGGTATAATTGCGTAGTGATCTGTAACTTTCTTTTCATTCACATAACGCTTGTTATTCATAATTGATTCAATTGGTGCTGGCAATAAGCCTTTATATTCATCAAACTGACTTAACTTCTGTAAAATATCAGGGAACGTCGCTGCTTCTCCTTGTGTAACATAGTTAGAATCCGAACGTGGGTAAGAAACTATCCCTTTTTGATATAGTGCTTGTGTTATATCAAGCGTCTTTTTCGGTGAAAATTTAAAAGCTTTATTCGCTGTCGCTTGCAGTGCTGATAAATTAAATAAAAACGGCGGCTGAAACTCTTTACGCTCCGTTTTCATTTCTTTAACTACAGCCGGTTTATTTTGACAAAAAGCTGCAATTTTATTTGCCAAATCCGGATCATTTAAGCGAGACTCATTATCTTTCTCCCATTTCCCCTCATACTTCTTTCCTTCTATATTAAAGGTTGCGAACACTTCCCAAAACGGCTCTGACTTAAAGTTCTCTATTTCTTTTTCACGCTTTACGATGAGTGCTAATGTTGGTGTTTGTACACGACCAGCGGAAAATACATCGTTCATTCCTTTTTTCTTTAGCAAAATGCTAAAGACACGCGATGCATTCATACCAACAACCCAGTCAGCGCAGGATCTTGTATATGCTTCGTAATACGTATTAATCGTATCTGCTTCATCTAGTAAGTTTTTAAACCCTTGATAAATAGCTTGCTTCGTTAAAGATGAAATCCACAAGCGCTTCATTGGTTTTTGCACGTTACAAAGATTAATAATGTTTCGTACGATTAATTCCCCTTCACGCCCAGCATCGCCCGCGTGAATAATTTCTGTTACCTGAGGGTTATGTAACAGCTGTTTCACAACGTTAAATTGCTTATACTTTGACTTTGTTACCTCAAACTGAAAACGCTCTGGAATCATCGGTAACGTATTAAGTGACCATTTTTTCCACTCTGCGTGATAATGTTCTGGATTACATAACTGCGTCAAATGACCAATTGCCCATGTACAGTACGCTCCATTTGGAAATAACTCATTTGCTTCTACTTCTAAATACCCATCTTTCCGGCGATATTTAAATTGTGAAACAAGAGCCAAACCTTGATCTGGTTTCTCGGCAATAATTAATTTCATTTTATAACTCCCTATCTGTATTCCAGTGTTACTTTCATTGTATATATGTTTAGAAGCGATGATAAAACAACAATCTTATTTATCATTCGCGGTTTGTCTCACAAATGGGAGACCTATAATATTATACGCTGATTCTTTATGGCTTCACAATAGAAACTCATTATATAACAATTTCTTTCAAATACTCACAAACAAAAAGACGCCCAAAAATCGAGCGTCCTTCCCTTCATTACTGCATACCGTTTTTAAATTGTGCAGATAATTTGCAGATATATATTAGCATAAGTACTCTCCATTTGAACATATGATGAAGTGAACGCTAGGACAGGGAGGTATCATAATGTTTACTTATACATTAACTGCCTTAACACTTTGTTGCACCTCGCTTATTATTACATCATATATTTCTAAATGTAAGGGTACCCTAATGGAGTATATGGTATTTATTATGTCTTTTAGTATGTGTATCGGTTTAAGTATAGGTTTTTATTTAGGCATTCTCTTCAAAGGAGAATTACTATATTCTACTTTGCTTGCTATTTTGATTAGTGGGTTTATCGGTCTTTTAGTCGGTCTACGCTTTCACCTTTATACTGCCTTAGAAGGTATGTTCTCTGGTTTAATGGCAAGTATGATGGGAGCAATGATTACAGAAATGTTAGAAGCTCAACAAGCTCATAGTATACTTCTTATTAGCCTCTTACTTACCATAACGATAACTATGTCATGTATGATTCACCTTTTATCAGAAACCTTTTCTACTTATATCCATCGCCAGTTTCTATTATTGCTCTCAATTGGCGTAGTAATTGTTCTCACTGTATTCGTAACATTCCCAGATCATACGCCTCCACCTGCATCCGAGCATGATCAACATATGCATAACGCTAAAGACTAAAATACATAAAGCAGTTATCCTATGGATAACTGCTTTATGTTATTCTGGCTTATTAGGAATGTTAGGGTTTGGAACATACTCAGATTTATAATCTGTATATTTCACTTCTGTTACCATCCCCGCTGAAGCATGATGTAGGTCGTGACAGTGGAACATCCATTCACCTGGATTGTCTGCTACAAAGGCTACTTCATATTCTTCTCCTGGTTTTAAGTTCAAAGTGTCTTTAACAATTGGAGAACCTTCTACCGTTTTCCCATCTTTACTTAACACCTGGAAGAAATGACCGTGTAAATGCATCGGATGATCGTCCGCTTTAGAGCGATTTACTAATTTTACTTTTACTAAGTCACCTTTTTTTACTGGAATTGGATCAATATCTGGAAATACTTTTCCGTTAATTGTATATACCATTTCATTTCCATTCATTTGCGTATTCAAATCCATATTATATGTGGCAGTATACTGCTGGTCTAACGTGAAACTACCTAATTTTTTCGCACCATATTTCGTCATATCTAATTTTGGTAGTTTTTCTTTTTCGTTTGCTTTATCTTTTATATCTTTACTACCTTCATATTCAATAACAGCTTTCATTCCTTTTGCATCCTTATTTTCTGAATGGTCTTCAACGTACCATTTCCCAGGATTGTTAGCTGTAAATTCAACATCATAACGTTCACCCGGTGCAATTGAAATTACTTTTTCTTTTATAACTTTTTGATAATTAATTGGTTGACCATCTGTTGCAATTACTTTTAAATCATGACCGTGAACGTGTATATCATGTGATAAATAACCCGCATTAACGAGTCGAAGACGAACTTTATCACCCTCATTCACTTTTAAGGGCTCTACTAAATCACCGCTTTTACCATTGATTGTGAATAAGTCATACATACTCATATCATGACCTTCCATCTTCATATTTCCATGATCCATGCCTGCCATATTGCCAGAGTCTTTTTTATCACTCTTCATGTCCATACCGGAATGACCCATGCCTTTCATATCATCATTCTTTTTCGTATTTTCATTACCCTTAGATTTATTACCTGTTGGCCCTTTTGTCATTTCTTTTAACTGCTTATTAATTTCTTCTTTATCAGTTACCCATTCATCTAACATTAATGTGTAATCTTTATCATACTTTTCATTTGTATCCTCTACAATAAGAGCGCCATACAAGCCTCTATCTAGTTGATTTACAGAATCTTGATGTGAATGATACCAATACGTTCCTGGTACGTTCGCTTCAAATTCATAGGTGAAACTTTTTCCTGATTCAACCGCATCTTGTGTCACGCCTGGAATTCCATCCATGTTATTTGGGACAGGATACCCATGCCAATGAATAGATACTGGCGCAGGTAATTCATTTTTTAATGTCACTTTAACCTTTTCACCTTTTTTTACCCTGATTTCTGGACCTGGGGATGAACCATTAAATGTCCAGACTGGAACAATAACACCGCTACTTAGCTTTTGTTTTTCTTCTTTCGCTACTAAAGTAACCTCTGTCCCTTTTATAACTTTCAATGGCTTTGTAGCCGTTTCAGTCTGTTTTGTTTTTTTATCATTCATATTTTTATGAGCATTTGTTGTATTTGTGGTCGCAGAACACGCAACGATTAAAGATATTACGGAGACTGTAACTGCTGTTAATACAAATCTCTTCATGGAAAATCCCTCCTTTTTCTTTTTCAAGATTATTATAGAAGGCAATTTTCAAGAAAATATGGAGATATAAAATAAGCAAAATAAAAAGGCACCCAAAACTGAGCGCCTCTTCTAATTATTATTTCGTAACAACTTCATCTTCTTTTACATTTACATTATTGTTACTCATAAACCCTTCAATCTCTTCAACTGTTCTAATAATATCTTTTGACAAGTTTTCATAGCCATCTTTTGTTACAAGGATATCATCTTCAATACGAATCCCAATTGATTCTTCTTCAATATATATACCTGGTTCAATCGTAATAACCATACCTTCTTCTAATACTCTATCTTTGTACGTTCCTACATCATGTGTATCTAAACCAAGGAAGTGGCTGACACCGTGATAATAATATTTCGTTAATTCCTCGTCTTCTTGAATTAAACCAATTGCTTTACATTCTTCTGCTAGCACCTTTTTTGTATGCTCATTTAATGCAGCGAATTTTAAACCTGGCTTAATAAGTTCCGTTGTTTCTTTTAATGCTTTTAACACGATATTATATATTTGCTTTTGGCGACTAGAGAATGTTCCACTAGCTGGGAATGTGTAACTAATATCAGCATTATAGTAGTCTTTTTGAGCACCTAAATCGAGCAGTACTAGATCACCTTGTCCCACTTTTGCATCATTATCTTCATAATGCAGCACAGTAGCGTTTTTACCACTCGCCAAAATTGTATTAAATGCATGATGTTTAATGCCAGATGATTTCAACGTAAAATCAAAATGAGCTTCTAATTCATATTCCATCATGTCTGCTTTTGCATGCTTCAGCACGTTATAAATACCCTCTTTAGTAACAGCGATAGCTTCTTTAATAATTTCAATTTCTTCTTCTGTTTTAAACACTCGTAATTCACAAATGTTTGGGTATACATTACCGATTGTAACGTGTGGATATTGTTCTCTTACATGTTTAGCAAACGCTAACGTTTTCGTCTCTGTACCTTTCCACTCACGAAGTTCCAAATCTAAATTCACATGTTTCACATTTTCTGTGAAAAGTGTATTTGCCATTGTCTTTTCAAAGCTTTCTATATATACAACTTTTTTTATACCTGAAATTTGTTCTGCATCTTCTTTAGAAACTGTTTTTCCAACCCACTTTTCAAGCACCGGATCTGATTTTTCAATGAAGAGAGTCTCTTCTACACTATTCCCAAACTTTTTTAACATGAAAATAACATTCGGCTCATCGATCCCCGTTAAATAATAAAAATTTCGATTCGGTATAAATTTATAATGTGCATCAGCTGACATATGAGGTGCTTGTCCAGCAAATAAAATAGTAACCGATTCCTCCGGTAATGTTTTTACTAATCTTTCTCTATTTTGAGCAAAAAATGTTGACTTCATAATAATCCCCCTAGCGTTCTATGTATGCTTTTAAAAATAATTATCCTCTGTTATTCATTTTATTATTGTTATAATTTTTCGTCAATTAATAGTATTCATATAAAAAGTTAAACCTTCATTATCATATGTGTAAACTATTCTTTTACCTATGTTGTTCAGTTGTTTTTTAGGAGCATTGACATCTTCTAAAAGATAGGATAAAATAACTATAAATTAGTAAGTAACTAATTTAAATTAAAATAAGAGGTGAACAAAATGCAAAACATTTTATTCCGTATTAACGAATTATCAAAAAAAGAAAAAGCATCTGGATTAACAGTTAATGAAAAACAAGAACAACAAATGTTGCGTCAAAACTATACAAAAACATTTCGTGGAAGCTTAGATTCCATTTTATTAAACACAAAAATCGTTGATCAAAATGGTCTTAACGTTACACCAGTCGCATTACAAGATGCTCAAATACGTTTAAAATTAAGCAAATGAAATCAAGGCTAAAAAAACAATCGTATAAAACATAAAAAGAGCCGGAATTCCTATATAGAAATTCCAGCTCTTTTTATTGTCTTTTCTAATTTAGTATACGAGCGATACATAGCAATTCTCCACGATACGATCATCGCAAAAGCAAGTAAGAAAAACATCCCGCTTAATTGCGCCAAATCAATCGATTGACTTAAATATGATTTTAATGCTACCCGTACAGCTAATAAGCCTACTAAAATAAATATGAACGCTTTTGACGGTTTCATATATATATCTTCGCCCTTTATTTCGAACTTAGATGTTTTAATAAGAAATATAGAGAAAATAAGTCCTACGCTAATTGCCTCTACTATTTCTAACGATGTTAATCGAAACTCTGGTAAGAAGTACATCGATGCGCCAGTACTCATAAAGATTGGCGGTAATATAATTTTCTTTTTCGTTACCGGTTTTTTCGCTGCCTTAAAGCGAAGAAACATCACTCCAACAGCCATACAAACTGCTACGATACTTGATAAAAGTGCTAAACTCATATTCTCCACTCCTATCTATTTAAAAGACTTTTTTAGCAAAATCATAAACCAAACAAGCCCGACACTAATAATGACATGAGCTAATCCAGCCATATGGCTTAAACCGTTAAAGTCTGTTCCGTTTACTTGTAGAAGACCTCTAAATACCATCGTAGCGATAGTAAAAATTAATCCTGCATTATAAACAATAAACCATACGTGAAAGCTTTTTGTTTCTTGTACATGAAACACTTTAAACAAAGCTAATGCAACCAAAAAGAATATGAACCCTAATACTAATACATGCGTATGCACTAGCTGTAACATAGTAGATCCTTTAATTCCTTGTGCTTTTGTATACTCTCTTGCAAATACACCTGATAATAAACCAATAATTAAGTACATGAATGCTGCATTATATAATTTTTTCATTATATTCCTCCTGCTGTAGAACGACAATTCATATCGTCGTTTTCCATATCCGCTGCAATTATTTTACGTAATGTTTATGAACGGAATATGAACAGAATGTTACATTCTATTTTTTTAAAACAAAAAAGCCATTCCACAACTTTTCCTTGTGGAATGGCTTTTACTTATTTTAAATCTTCAATTGTGAAAGCACCCGGTAATAACTGTTCAACCGTCACTTCTTTTTCATCACCTTTTACATTCGTTAGTAAAACAGGCATTTTCGGATCACAAAATTCAGCAATAACTTGTCTACATGCACCACATGGTGAAATTGGTCCATCGGTTTCGCCTGTAATGACTAGGTAACTAAAGTCACGCTCACCTTCTGATACTGCTTTAAAGATTGCTGTTCTTTCTGCACAGTTACATAAGCCGTAAGAAGCATTTTCTATATTACAACCAGTATAGATTTTACCTTCTTTCGTAACTAATGCTGCACCAACGGGAAATTTCGAATACGGAATATATGCTTTTGATAACATCTTATTTGCTTCTTCAATATATTTTTTCTTATCCATATTATTTCCTCCTCAAAGTAAATGTAATGATGATTAATCAGTAATAACTGTATGAACTAATTTAGGAGCCACTGCTGTTTCAGCGATAGAAATGTTCTCATAAATTTTTGCTTTTACATCTTCTACATTTTCGCGATTTGCATAAATCGTTACGAATGGCTCGCCTTCTTTTACTGCATCGCCAACTTTTTTACGTAACATTAAACCTACAGCTAAATCGATTTCATCTTCCTTCGTAGCACGGCCTGCACCAAGTAACATCGCAGCGATACCGATTTCATCTGCAACAATGTTTGAAATAACACCTGAAGTTTTAGCAGGTACATCAATTACATACTTCGCCTGTGGCATTTTTTCTGGATGATCTACAATTGAGCTGTCTCCACCTTGATTGCTTAAGAACTCTTTAAATTTCTCAGTTGCTTTCCCATTTTTCATAACTTCAATTAACATTTCACGAGCTTCTTCTAATGTATTTGCTTTTTTCGCAAGTACAACCATTTGGCTACCTAATACAAGTACTAATTCTGTTAAATCTTCTGGACCTTCACCTTTTAACGTATCAATCGCTTCTTTCACTTCTAGAGCATTACCAATTGCAAAACCAAGTGGTTGTGACATATCTGAAATAACAGCCATAGTTTGACGTCCAACATTATTTCCGATACGTACCATTGCATGCGCTAATTCTTTTGCATCTTCTTCTGTTTTCATAAATGCGCCAGCACCTGTTTTTACATCAAGTACGATTGCGTCAGCACCAGCTGCAATTTTTTTACTCATAATTGAACTTGCGATTAAAGGAATTGAGTTAACCGTTCCTGTTACATCGCGTAATGCATAAATCTTTTTATCTGCAGGTGTTAAGTTTCCTGTTTGTCCAATAACAGCTACTTTGTCACGGTTTACAATATCAATGAACTGCTCTTTCGTAATTTCAACGTGGAATCCTTCTACCGCTTCTAATTTATCAATTGTTCCGCCCGTATGTCCTAAACCACGACCAGACATTTTTGCTACTGGTACGTCTAAAGCAGCTACTAATGGTCCTAATACTAATGTAGTTGTATCACCAACACCGCCAGTTGAATGCTTGTCTACTTTAATTCCTTCAATTGCTGATAAGTCGATCGTCTCTCCAGACTCCACCATTGCCATCGTTAAATCTGCACGCTCACGATCTGTCATATCTTTAAAGAAGATTGCCATTGCAAGTGCACTCACTTGATAATCAGGAATACTTCCGTCTGTATATCCATTAATAAAGAATTTGATTTCTTCAGTCGTTAATTCTTTGCCGTCACGTTTTTTGCAATAATATCTACCATTCTCATTACAATCACCATTCCTTTTCATATTATATGAATCTATTAAAATAATAAGCCCACGATTGTTGCTGATAAGAAACTTACTAATGTTGCACCGAAAAGTAATTTCAAGCCAAATCTTGCGACTACATTCCCTTGCTTTTCATTTAAGCTCTTAACTGCCCCTGCAATAATTCCAATTGAAGAGAAGTTTGCAAATGAAACTAAGAATACAGATATAATCGCTGTCGTTCTATCTGAGAAATTAAAATTTCCTTGTGCTAAATCTGTCATAGCGACAAATTCATTTGATACTAATTTTGTTGCCATAATATTTCCGGCATTAACTGCTTCATGCCAAGGCACACCCATAATAAATGCAAATGGTGCAAATACATAACCGAGAATTTCTTGGAATGAAATACCGATTACACCCTTAAATACTGCATTAATGAATGCGATAAGAGCAACGAAACCAATTAACATAGCTGCTACTGTAATCGCAACTTTAAATCCATCTATAATGTATTCCCCCTAATACTTCAAAGAATGTCTTTTTCTCTTCTTCTTGTACTTCTAACATATCCTCTTCTTCTGTAACTTCATACGGATTAATGATAGAAGCAATGATGAATCCGCCGAATAAGTTCAGAACTAAAGCGGTTACAACATATTGAGGTTTTAACAACACCATGTATGATCCGACGATAGACATAGAAACTGTAGACATTGCAGATGCACATAATGTATACATTCTTTTCTCTGGCAATAATCCTAGTTGTTTCTTAACTGAAATAAACACTTCAGATTGTCCTAAAATCGCAGAAGCTACCGCGTTATATGATTCTAGTTTCCCCATTCCATTTACTTTACTTAATGCTAGACCGATAGATTTCACAATAATAGGTAATACTTTAATATGTTGCAAAATACCTATTAAAGCTGAAATAAATACGATTGGCATTAATACACTTAAAAAGAATGAAAACTCTTTTTGATTTACTAATCCACCAAATACGAAATTCACACCATCAGCGGCATATTTTAATAACTCTCCAAAGCCATCTGCTATTCCGCTAATTAATATATTCCCTACACTTGTATTTAATAATAAAAACCCCAAAATGAATTGTAATATAACCATCGTTATGATTGGACGATATTTTACTTTCTTTCTATCATTACTAGCAAGCCAAGCGATACCTAAAATCAATACGAGGCCAAAAACACCGATTAAGTATTTCATAAGCCGTCTCCTCCCATTCGTATCCGCTTACATTATTTTCAATTGTTAAAGCAATAGATACACTATACTTTGTGTATCTATTGCTTTTCACACTTTATTAATTAGTAGTTATCTGTAGCACCTTTTGCATCATTTAATACGATTGCAACACTAGCACTAGCTCCAACGCGAGAAGCTCCAGCAGCTACCATTTTGTCTGCATCTTCACGTGTACGAACGCCGCCAGATGCTTTTACACCAACGTTTGGTCCTACTGTTTTACGCATTAATGCGATGTCTTCAGCAGTTGCTCCGCCAGTTGAGAATCCAGTTGAAGTTTTTACGAAATCAGCACCAGCTTTTACTGATAATTCACAAGCGCGTACTTTCTCTTCATCTGTTAATAGGCAAGTTTCAATGATTACTTTTACAAGAGCTTTTCCTTTTGCTGCTTGTACTACTTCATAAATGTCTTTTTCAACGAACTCATTGTCGCCATCTTTTAAAGCGCCTACGTTGATTACCATATCAACTTCAGTTGCACCTTTTGCGATAGCATCTTTTGTTTCGAATGCTTTTGTTTCAGTAGTGCTTGCTCCTAATGGGAAACCGATTACAGTACAAACGTCTACATCATGCCCAGCTAATTCTTCAGCAGCTAGCTTTATCCATGTAGGATTAATACAAACAGAAGCGAATTTATATTCCTTTGCCTCTTCGATTACTTTCATAACGTCTTCTTTAGTTGAATTTGGTTTTAAAATTGTATGGTCAATTAACTTTGCAATGTTCATTATCTTCACTCCTCATATCTTTTAACAACTTCATTCTAACTCTTTGTTGAACAAATGTAAATATACTTTTGAAATTTTGTTCATACTTTTTCAGAAGGGAATTTCTTGTAATACATTGAAAGTAGTATAAGCTTGTAAATAAAGGATGTGAATCACTTGTTTAAGTCAAAATTCTTTATATTCACATTGCTAGTATGCACTTCACTATCCATATTTATTTTTTATAAAAGGGATGTTATTTTCCAAGAAGGAAACCCCATTCCATTTGCTTTAGCTATGTCTAAGATGGTTATTCAAAATAAAGAAATGGTGGAAGTAGAACCGATAGATAATCAATACCCCTACTTAGTAAAGCGCGGAAAAATGGAGCCTTTTATCAATATGATGGAGCAAGATGGATGGACTTTTGTAGATAGAGATATTATGGCTAACTCACTAATTTTTGAAAAAGGAGATCAATCAAAGAGCGTTCCTTACAAATACTTTACAAGGTACTACACATTGATTTATTCATACTAAAAATAAAAGGCTTTCTCAAAATTAATATTTTGAGAAAGCCTTTTATTTCTAACCTTTTTGATAATGTAACAATTCTTTTGCTGTATGCTGATCGATAATTAATACATTTGCATACCCACCGCGTAACGCACCATCAATTGCTTTTATTTTTCTATTGCCACCTGCAACTAAAATAGAACGTTTCTTTAATTTAAGTTCCTCTAACTCAATTCCAATTGTACGCTTATTAATTTCTTCGCTACTAATATTTCCGTCTCCATCAAAGAAACGTGAACAAATGTCACCGACAGCTTGTTTTTTCAAAATGTTCGTTTCATCCTTCTCTAAATATCCTAATCGGAATAATAACGCTTCATCACGCACTGTACCAACAGTGAAAATCGCAACATTTGCTTGTTTCCCCATTTCAATAATGTGATGAATATGTCGATCTTGCTCTACTAATTCTTTTGTCACCGCATTATCAAATATAACTGGAAGTGGTAAATTTCTTGGTGTCGTTTGAAAAGCCTCTGCAAATAAAGCGATGGTCTCATTCGCATATGTATTTACACTTGAGTGACTAATGCCACCTTTTAATTGGACAACCTCTACCCCTTTTACATGTTGAGGTACGATTTTTCTGGCGATTTCATACATCGTCATTCCCCAGCTTACACCAACGATATCACCGTTTTTCACTGTCTTTTCCATATACTCAGCAGCATACTTACTAATATACTCCGTAATCGTTGCATATTCTGGTACTGGAGAAAACACAACATGTGCCTCTAACAAGTTGTACTTTTCTTTAAGTAAATTCCCAACGTTATCTAAATCAGCAAATGGATCAGCTATACTAATTTGAACAAATCCTTTTTCTTTTGCGTACTTTAATAATCTAGAGATCGTCGGTCTTGAGATATTTAATTTGTTAGCAATTTCTTGCTGACTATAATCTGATTGATAATATAATCTTGCCACTTCTACGCTTAATTGTTGTTTATCTTTATCCATAGTACCTCAATACAAATCCTTTCCTGTATTTCCCTTTCGTTACAAGCATTATACAGCTTTATGCAAGAAATTTCGACTACCGAATTTTATCCACCTAAACTTCTACTCCACTTAGTATTTACAATGAAACTTTATTGTGTAGCTTCAGAAACTCATTATAGATGATCTTGAAGCAGGTAAATCGATTTATATTCATTCTTTTTGTTCTTTCTATAGTAACGATAACAAAACCCTTCAATAACAAACATTAAATATTGTTTATGGAACTTCTTTAATGTACGGTAAAACCAAGTTTTTTAACATAGAAATTCCTTAGCGTACGAAATTCGCGTTTTGATGGCGAAACCCACGGCCATCAAGCTAAAGTTTTAATGTAACCCCAAAATAAAAATTTTCTTTCACTACAGTTAATTACTTTGAGAAGTCAGCGGATTTTTTCATTTTAGGGGGGGTGTTTTGTTAGCTTGATAGTGGTGGGATACAGCCAACATTTTGAAATTTTATATACTAAGCGAAATTTAACCTAATAAAGTCGAATTCCTGTACGTTAAAGTGGCATTTCATTCAGATAATCCGTATTATCTGAAATTAATAAAGTCTGTTACACTCTCTTCTTTAAGAACGTTTCCATAATATCCTTCTTGAATTTTTCATAATCAAACTGAAAAGCTACATTATGCGTTTTATAGCCTGGATTAGTAGAAAAACGAAAGTCTGCAATACTTTGACCAAATCCTTCTCCTTGGTCAGGAATTACTTTAATGGGTACTCTTGAAAGACCAACAGCCTCTTGATTCAGCAAATACCACACTGTTACAAAATCATGCATAGGACTTCCACTTATACCTGGATTAGACTTGGAGTAGAATTTATAATAATAGTCTAGCATAGGTTTGATGATGAGTCCTGCAAGATCCTGTGTATTCCGATGAAATGCATCGATTTGCTGGACCATTTCGGGTGTAACAATCGCATGTTGAGTCACATTTAAAGGAATAATTGTTAAGTTCTTTGCATGCTGCAGAATTAAGTTTGCTGCATAAGGATCTGAGTAAAAGTTAGCTTCAGCCACAGCAGTTACGTTACCTGGATAGAAAAAAGCTCCCCCCATGCAAATGCATTCTCTTACATTTCGCATTGTTTCTAAATTCAATACAAAAGTCGTAGCTAGCGAAGAAAGTCTTCCTAAATTGATAATTGTAAGATCTTCTAAATTTGATTCTATAATTTGATAAATATCATTTAAAGGATAAACTGGATATGAAATTTCAGGGGGAATGATAGGCCCTAATCCGACTTTTCCATGTACCTCAGGGAAATACTGAATCAATATACCTGTCAACGGTACAGAAGCACCAAGGAATACAGGTATCTCTTCTCTTCCCGCAATGTACTTCAAATAGTTAATATTTCTTATTACATTTTCTCTTGATACATTTCCATAATCGGCTACAATCCCTACAAGTTGAATGTCTTTACGAAAAAAGGTGTACAGTATAGCAAACGCATCATCAATCCCCAAATCTGTAAACAGGAGAACCTTTTTTTGCATATTTCTTCCTCCAAAATATATAGAATCCCACTTTCACTAATGATGTAGTAATCAGACTAAGCTTGTATGTATATATTTTATGTATTCTTAAAGAGTGAATTCTATTCACTTGAAATAGAGCTTTGCTCATCTAAATTTGATATTATGTTCAAGCGTAAGTTCCTGTTCTTAAGTTGATGGGCATGTGGTGCTATCCCATGCCCATCAACTTAAGAATTTTTAACATCCCAAAACGAAAAACAAGTTAAATTCTCATAGATAACTATCTTATAATTAATTACATATTTTTTTCAATATAATCATATAAAGATATTTCGTTTGAAAGAGGGATTCAAATTGATTAAAAACTTACCTTTACTAATAGTTATTTTAATACTAGGTGTACTTCTACATTAGACGGTCTTCATCCCACCATTTCTACCATGCGAGATAGTATTTTTTGTAACTAAGGCAAAACCGGGACCAGGCATTATTATGATTAGGATTGCTGTAAGGATAAATAATAAATAATTTTCCATGTTCTAGTATTCCCTTTCCAATTTTTAGTTTTGCTTATAGTATAGATTTTTCCCTTAAAACATTAAATATAAAAAGCGGGATCAAGAGTTTATCGCGGCTATTAGTATCAATTTGACCAAACATTATCCCAAAGCTACATTGATAAAACAGACGGCAAACTTATCGGTAAAATTACATGCTCGGCTCTCCACAAAAAACGGGATACAAAAATAAACAGTAGAACTAGTCCACTGTTTACTTCGTCACACCTTCATGTAATTTTTCTGTATAATCCTTTACATCCTTCCAGCTATCTTTCGCTGTATGTAAATCTTCTTTTATAAACGTAAACTCTTCAGGACTTATTCCTTTTACGTTTTGTAGTAAATTATTATATTTTGCTCCTACTGTATACCATTGATTTGATATGTTTTGCAGTGCTGTAATTGCTGCATCAATTGTTTCTGTCATATTTGTTGTTTTATTTTTTACATCAGTCAAAATTGCTACTTCTGCTTGCGCTCCTGAAATTCTATCCTTTAAATTGGCTATTTCTCTTTCTGCATTTGCAATATCTTTTTTCGCAATTGCAATCATCGGTCCGCCAGCAAGACATGTTATTAACGCTACGCAAAGTACACCACCAGCGATAACCATATCATTACTCTTTTTGATTGAATCATTATATGTATTTATTTGTTGCTCTAATGCTGGAATACCTGCATTCGTACTAGCCAAAATTGCTGTTAATTGATTTGTATCCTCTTTAAAACTATTTGTGTCTTTCGCCATTCTATCGCGAAAAGCTTTCAAATTCCCTAATAATACATCTACCTCATTTTGATTCTTTAAAATATCCGCATATAACTTTTCCAAATCCGCTTTTAATTTACCGCTATCCTTTTGATCAATCGCTACTAGCATGTCATTATAGTACGCTTGAAAAGTATTATTGTAATTAATAATATTTTGATCCGTTTTCATAATTTGAGGTTTCATATTATTTAACCAATATGCCGCGTTAATTTTTGCATCTCTTTGGTGCTGAATCATATTTCCTTTAAACTCACTATTAATTGAACTTATTTTACTCAAATCAGTCTCTTGCTGATTTTGAATTAATTTTGCATATGAATCCATTGCGAATATGCTCGATGTCGTTTGCGCCATTACATCTTGGAACCCTGCTGGTCCGAGAGAATAGTTTTTCGCATTTTCTTGTAATGTTTTTACGTTTTGTTCTGCTGCAAAAGGATGTAAAGGAAACGCATTACTTGTTGCTACTCCAGCAATCATTATCGTTAAAAGGCATTTTTTATAGAAATTATTACGCATACTTATCACCTATTCTTTTTATGAGGATATGAAACGTTAGAGGTAAAAGAGCTCCTGCTCACTACTGAACAGGAGCCCTCTATTTTATGATAATCAGTTATCTATACATAATGTTATAACAGTTTAATCGTTATTATGCTTTTTTCGTATCTACTACTTTAATATCTTCAGCATAAATCTTTTCTGCATAGTCTTTAATGTTTTTCCAGCTATCTTTCGCAATGTTTAAATCTTCTTTAATGAACACAAGGTCGTTTGGACTAATTGAATCTACATTTTGAAGTAAAGAATTGTATTTTGATCCCATTGTGTACCATTGATTTGAAATGTTTTGCAATGCTGTAATTGCAGTATCAATCGTATTTGTTAAATATTCCGTTTGCGTTTTAATATTCGTTAATCCTGCTACTTCTAATTGCGCAGTTGTAACTTGTCCTGTTATCTTTTGAATTTCTGCTTGTGCATTATCAAGCTCTTTCTTCGCTAATACGATTCCAGCTGTTCCACCACCTACAGCTGCTGTACCACCTGCAATTAATGCGATTCCTAGCGGCGTTCCTGCACCAGTAGCAATAACTACTGCACCACCGATAATTGCAATTGGGCCTAAAGCTGTCGCAACAGATGAACCGATAATAATTGCATTATATTTACTAATTGCTTCATTATACGTTGCAATTTGATTTTGCAGAAGCGGAATTCCAGCATCTTGACTAGCTAAGATTGATGTAATTTGATTTGCATCTCCCTTGAAGTTTTGAGTATCCGACGTCATTTTATTTCGGAATTTCTTCAAGTCTTCCACTAACTGATCTACTTGCGCTTTATTTTCATTAATACTACTTGATAATCTAGTTAAACCTTTCGTAAGAGTTGCTTTATCCTTTGCATCAACTGCAGCAACTAACGTATCATAATAGTTTTGGAATTTCGTATTGTAATTAATAATATTTTGATTCGTTGAAATAAGCTGTGGCTTTAATACATCTAACCATTGTTTCGCATTTCCTCTAGCTGTATCTTGATGCTGAATCACTTTTCCTTTTAAAGCTGCATCAACGCTCGATACATTCCCAAAGTTAACATTACCTTGTTTAATAATTGTTAAAGCGTACAGATCCATTACTAAAGCGTTTGAACCTGTTCTTTCCATTGCATCTTTCAGGCCTTCTGGTCCTAATGAATATTCTTCATAGTCATTATAAGCTTTTGCTACCGCATGAACTGGAGCTTGTTTCACTGTACTTTCAGCTGCATAAGTATGGGCCGGCATAATATTTCCTGCTGCAAATACTGCCATAAGTGCTGATAGAGCCATTACTTTATAAGGTTTTTTTGTCATTTTTCTTCTCTCCCTATATCGCTAATTATTTTTCTGTTTAATGTACTTCAACGTTTGTAACGTAATCTTCAAATTGATTTGTTTGCTTATTCATTTCATCACTTACTTTTTTAAGTTGATTGAAATGTTTTTGAAGTAAACTACTGTCTGTATACGTGCCTTCTTCAATATTTGTTTGAATTTGGATCATATTATTGTTTAAAACTTTCCAATCCGTTAATAACGTCTCTAAAGTTGTAATTTGGCGATCAATTAGTTCTGTAAAGCTACTTACTTGATCTTCAACGAATGTAATTTGAGTCGCCTCTGCTTCAGTTTGTGATAACTTTTGAATAAGTGGTAATAGCTCTTTTTGCTTTTGTTGAATACGAAGAGCGGCTTCCCTCGTTTGACTATCTGCAGCATTTACAATTTCATTACTTAAAGTACCGATAGAAACAAAATCGATTGTCTTCGTTTGTGCAGTTTGATTTGTGATTGTAAATACTTGTTTACCGATATTAATAGAACCTTTAATAATTTCTTGAGGTCTATTCAAAATAGTCGTTAGTTCAGCTTGGATTTCCCCTTGAATTCTTTTTATGTCTTCTCTTAATTTCACAATATCTCCACTTGATCCTTGCAGTGTTTTTATTGCTTCATCAGCTTTAATTGATAAGTTGTTACTATCTTTGTCTAATACAGATTTAAATCGATGTAACTCTAATAAATCTTGTTCCATACTCTCTTGGATGCTTTGTACTTGCAATTGTAATTTTCCATATGCGCTTGTAAGATCTGCTTTTGCTTGTTCATCTTCATTTAGTTTTCCTGCTAGTTCATAGAGCTTACTATAATAGCTATTAAATCTAGTGCTATATCTCATCATCTCTTGATTTAAGTCGATTAGCTTCGGATTATATTCATCAATCCACTCTCTTACATTCGCCTTTGCAAACTTTTGATGATTCGTCAAACTACTCATCGCATTTACCTTAATGTCTGGCTGCTGCAAAATAACTAATCCGTATGCTTGTATAAGCGGTGACTGTGATCCTAGCATTCTAATTGAATTGGATAATGTATTTGGAGCAATTACATTTTGCGCATATACTGTTTTCACTTCTGTTTGCCCCTCCTTGGCGTAAGCGCTTACAGGAATGAAGCAACTCGTAGATACTGCCGTAACCAATAACCCTGTAATTAAAGTTTTTTTCACTTTAACTCCTCCTATGTATTAGCAACTATTACTATTGCATTTTATTATTCTATTTTCTTGTACATTATTTGAGATGGTTAAAAATAACGAACGTTCTCATCGTGATTCATATGCTAACCACCTCTCTCAAATTTAATTGCTACAGTACTTACTTATTGTTATAAAACATTTCATAACTTTCCATATGTGCTTAGTATGAATAATCTTGTATAAAATTTCTGTTTCATCTCAATTTCCACATTCATACAGTAAATATATTACATAAAAATATTATTCATTTTCAACTTAATAACGGATGAAAATATGAAATTTCGTTTTGTTTTCATTTAAGTTTTGTACTGTAAGGTCATTTAAACACAGCTATTTATCTACCGTAAAGAAGTATTTTCATCCCCTTTATTTTCAACATCTCATGTCTTTATTCCAAAATAAAATCCGATTAACTTTCTCAATTAAAATATCCATATATCACAACAAAAAACACTATTTACTCATAAGCGATAATATTATATCGATATAATTTTAAGACCCATATGCAATTATGCATAGCATATACATAAAAAGGATAACTTCACTTTCGTGAAGTTATCCTTAAAAAATTCCCTTACTTTTTCAAATGATATGGTACTGTCGTAATAACAACATTTCTTTTATAGAGTAAATACGCACGAATGAGTAAACTAGATTGATTATGAAGAATGTTATGCCAACCTTTTTTCGGAATAAACTGTGGTATAACGACCGTAACTCGGTAATTTGATTCACTCGCCTTATATTGTACTGTATCAATGAACTTTGTTAGTGGCTGAATAATACTTCTATAATGAGAATGTAATGTAACAAGCCTTACTTCAGGTTGCCACTTCTTCCATTTCTCTTCAAATTTCTTTTCCTCTTCTCTGTCAAAGGCAACATAAACAGCGATAACTTGATCTGCAGAAAGAGATTTAGCATAGTTCAATGAATTTTCTACTACATGTGTCATACCAGCTACAGGAACGACAATTACATTCCCCTCAATCGGAACAATCCGTTCACAAGTTTTTAAACTTAATTGATCGCCTACAGCATCATAATGCTTCTTAATTCGATGGAACAAGAAGATAATGGCAGGTAAGAAAATAAGGATCGACCAAACTTGTGCAAATTTAGTTAAAAAGAACATGCTCATTACGATAAAACTAATGACTGCACCAATTAAATTAACCGTTAATCTCAAAGCCCATCCTTCAGGTTTTTCACGAAGCCATTTTAATACCATCCCAGTTTGAGAAAGTGTAAACGGAATAAATACACCGACTGCATATAACGGTATTAAATGTTCTGTTTGCCCTTGGAAAGCTACAATTAAAATAATCGAAGCGATTCCAAGTATAATAATACCGTTTGAATATCCTAGACGGTCTCCTCTAATCGTAAACATTCTCGGTATAAATTTATCTTTCGCAAGGTTAACCGCTAATAATGGAAATGCAGAATAACCAGTGTTAGCAGCAAGTATTAATATTAAAGCTGTTGTACCTTGTATGAAAAAGTACATAAAATTACGTCCGAATGTTTGTTCAGCGATTTGTGAAACGACTGTTACTTGTTTATTTGGAGTAATCCCGTAATAATAAGCTAAAAAGACAATTCCTGAAAATAAAACAGCAAGTAATGCTCCCATTGCAAGCAATGTTTTTGCTGCATTGTTAGGTGCAGGATCTTTAAAATTTGGAATTGCATTAGATATCGCCTCAACACCTGTTAAAGCAGAACTACCTGATGCAAATGCTCTTAGCAGTAAAAATAAACTAATCCCCGCAACTGGTGTTCCAATCGGCGTGTGTAAAGTCGGTGAAACGTGTCCCGTTAAAATATTATATATCCCTACACCAATTAATATAAATAGTGCTAAAACGAATAAATAGACAGGATATGCTAAAACGGAAGCTGATTCAGTTACCCCTCTTAAATTTAAAATGGTAATCAGTATTACAAATATAATTGCAATGATTACATTATGTGCATGTAGGCTAGGAAAAGCAGATGTGAGCGCATCTGTACCCGCAGATACACTTACTGCAACAGTTAAAATGTAATCAACTAATAAAGATCCTCCTGCTATTAATCCTGGATTCATCCCTAAATTTTCTTTTGATACAACATATGCCCCTCCGCCATGAGGATAGGCAAAAATAATTTGTCGATAAGATAAAATAAGAGCTGTTAATAATACTAATACCCCAACAGCTATTGGAATTGAATACCAATAAGCTACCGCTCCAAGACCTGCTAATGCGATTAATATTTGCTCTGGGCCGTAAGCAACTGATGACAATGCGTCAGAAGATAAAATCGCTAACGCCTTCGTTTTATTAAGCTTTTGTTCTCCTAACTCAGTTGATTTTAACGGTCTTCCAATTAAAAACTTTTTGATAGATGAAACCACTGCTGTCCACTCTCCAATAATTTTGTACGAACTTTTCTGCTAATTACAGCGGATAAACTATTTCTTCAGAAAACAAAAATGTCTACAAGCCATAACGAAATAGACTTGTAGACATTAATTTTTATGTCGCACAAGCTCCACCTTCCTTCTCAATATAACGCTTACGAGGTTAGCTGTCGGATTCGGACCTTTGAGTAGCCCTACCTTTTTCAAGGATTCACCCCATTGAATTATGCACTAATTCATTAAAACGGGTCCCCCGCACCATGCGGTTTCAGCGATTTAGAAAATTGAAACTGTGGATTATAATACTCCTTTATTTTAAAAAAGTAAACAAAAATTTCAAAAACGAAAAAATTAAAATGATTGTGCATAATAAGCCATTAAACATACATAATGAATACTAAAAAATCCACAAAGGAGACCCATATGTCTAAAGAAAAGAAGCCACTTTTTACCGATTCATATTTAGATGCATTAGCAAGCGAAATTAATCAATTATATGGTAACCGTGATAAAGAAAAAAATACGACAGAAAGAATTAAAAGAAACGAATGAATTGTCACAATAGAAACAAAAAAGGATAGCAACATATTTATATTCTGCTATCCTTTATCTATTTTCATACTATTAAAATCATACTATTTCCTTACTTTGTATCATCTCTTCATACACCTTTAAATTTTGATATACAACGCCTAATACAGGTGCTTCTATAGAAAATTGCTCTGCTAAATCCAGTAAATATCCTTGTAAATGTTTCCCTTCGACGAGCGAGCCTTTTTCCATATCACGCTGCATCGATGACTTCATATCATAAGAAATTTTATCAATCGTTTTCATATGGTCCTCAACAATATTATCTTTAACCGGAGCCCCTATGGATTTCATGATTTGCACTGATTCTTCAAATAAGTTTCGAATAAAATCGCGTCCACCTTCACTTTCACGAATCGGGCCTATTGGTGCACGCATTAATGTTGTCATACCTGACATTACAGTGATAAATAAATATTTGTGCCACATATCTTGTGTAATATTTTCACTTAATACAAAACTAGCTTTCGTACCCGCAAATACTTTCGAAATACGCTGCATCCTCTCTGCATCTTGAGGCTTAATTTCCCCAAATACAAGTCTGTTGGCAGCACTAGTTTGCACGACATCCCCTTCGTTATTTAATGTCGTTTCAATAAAGCATAAACCACCCATCACCTTTTCTTCACCGAATTCCTTTTGTAATAGTGCTAAATGAGCGATACCATTTAACAATGGGATTATTACTGTATCCTCTCCTACAAATGGTTTCAAATCTGTTATTGCTTCATTTAGGTGATACGCTTTTGTTGAGAATACAATTACATCAAATGGAGAAGTACTATCTTCTTTCGTTATTAGTTTCGGTTGAAATGAAAAATCGCCGTTAATACTTCTGATAACAAGACCTTTTTCCTCTAATTGTTGTTTCCGTTTATTACGAACAAGAAACGTAACATCTTCTCCCTTTTCTACTAGTCGTCCACCAAAAAAACCTCCAACGCCTCCAGCTCCTAATACTAAAATGCGCATACAATATCCCCTTTTCCTAACACAATTATACTAGTTTTAGTATACATAACATTATACATGCCCTCTGTTAAATTAGCTGAATTTTCATTCTTAATCTATTGCAAAAACAAGGTTATTTTCAAGAAAAATTGGGCATGTTGTTTCTATAGCTTATACGGAAAGGAAACAATGTAAATGGAGGCAATACAAACAATCGAAGAAAAAGATGTAACAACAGCTATATTTCAATTTATATTCCCGTTTTCGTTTAAAACTGGATATGAACAAAATATGTTCCCTTTCTTACAAAAAAATAATTTCCGTCCTTTTCGACTTGATCATCTTGAAGATGAAAATACATATTACGGGCAGTTTCAAGTTTCACATCAAAATATGGAAGCATACTATCTTTCATTTACGAATAAAATTCTTTTTCCTCATTCAGACCATCAAAAGGGACTACAGCGCTATTCTAAAGACCTTAATTTAAATGGACATTTAACAACAAATCTTATTTCCGTTCCATTCAAGATACATTCTATTGATGTAACACTTTGTCCTTATGAGCTTGGCTTCTTAACAATTCGAACAGAAGTCAAAACCGCTCCAAACATGACATTATCAGAAGCCATCGAATTCGCTTCTCGCTTCCGTGTGCTTGAAACTAGAAATGATACAACTGAGACCATTTGTATTGAATGTGATGGAAAAAAATATTCACAAGTAGAAAAACTTATATTCGGCGATTTATTTCATGGCTTAACAGACTTCTTTGAGAATAAGAGGTTGCGGAGTTCATACTTTCAAACATTCCCCTTCTTTGAAGACCAACGAATGTATGTACAAACCTTATTATCTATTAACAAAAAGTCAGACCTTCATGTAGTTGATGTATATCGAGCTTCCAGTCTTTCCGGATTAACAGACGATGGTAAGCCGTATATTAGCGCAAATAATGTTCCTTATATTCACGATTATTTAACAAAGCATTCTTATCAAAGATGGGCTCCTAACCGTTATTTTATTATGGAAGAACATATTTTCACATGTATAACAAATGAAGGTGAACGAGAAGTCACTAAACTTGCTAGTCAAATGTACGGAGAATTTTATTACGCTTTATTATTAAACCTATTTCATAAGGTTGTTTTATTAAAGATGGCGAACGCTTATGCTGAGCTAAATATTGAACAAGATACAAATGAAATAGAGGAATTAATTTATTCAATCAATTCGTTTACAGCGAATTATTTTTCTTTAGAATTAGTATCTCAATCACAAAGTGAAGATATTTTCTTCCGCTTAAGAAAACTTTTTAACATTGAAATTTTATACTCGAACGCGAAACAAAATCTTGATAGTTTGTTTAAATATCAAGAAAATGTCGCCGCTAAAAAAGATAGCCTTTTATTATTAATTTTAACTCTCTACTCTGTGGTGGGCCAAATGTTAGGGTTTACTATGATTGACCTTTTAAGAAACACAGATTCAAACAAAATATCATCGCCTCTGGAATTTTTCGCACTGTTAATAGCAATTAGCGGTATAGTCATTTCCTTTATTTTAGGTGCACAAAGTTTATACCAATGGGGTATACAGCATCGAAGAAGACAAACGTGGGTAAAACAAACTGTACTTTCTGCTGTGAAAGAAAAAGAGGATAAAAATTAAAGACGATTATTTTTAAATTAAAAATACATGGTGCGCTTAAGTAAATGAAATTTTTATCAGCGATTTTCCGAATATATCGGCGCAACTCAAAATATATCAGCGATTTTTTAAATATATCGACTTACCGACAAAAACTGACAAAAATAAGAACCGAATCATAAAAAAGGCTACTCCAAAATGAACCTTGGAGTAGCCTCTTCTCTTTTTGTTACACTAATTCCGCTTACTTCCCTGCTTCGATTTTTTCTAATGCAGTAGCTACTTGCTCTTCAGTTAATTCGTGTTGCACGATATAACGATTACGTGGGTGTACACGACATTCATGAGAACATGCACGTAAATGTTTTGCTTCACTTTCTTCAGAGCATAAAATTTTCTTGTTACATTCAGGGTTTGCACAGTTTACATAGCGCTCACATGGTTCACCTGTAAAGTGATCTTTACCAACGATAACATGCTCTTTTTGGTTTACTGGTACAGCGATACGCTCATCAAATACGTAACATTGACCATCCCAAAGTTCACCTTGTACTTCTGGATCTTTTCCGTAAGTTACAATTCCACCATGAAGCTGGCTTACATCTTCGTAACCTTCACGAACTAACCAACCAGAGAACTTCTCACAACGAATGCCGCCTGTACAGTACGTTAAAATCTTTTTACCTTCAAGTGTTTCTTTATTCTCTCTAATCCAATCTGGTAATTCACGGAATGATTCAATATCTGGTTTAATTGCACCTTTGAAGTGTCCTAAATCAAATTCATAATCATTTCGTGCATCAATGATAACTGTATCTTCTTGTTTCATTGCCTCATAGAATTCTGTTGGCTCTAAATATTTACCAGTTATTTCTTTCGGATTAATGTCGTCTTCTAGACGAAGTGTAACTAACTCTGGACGAGGGCGTACATGCATTTTCTTAAATGCATGTTCATCTGCCTCATCAATTTTAAAAACGATTCCAGCAAAACGCGGGTCATTGTTCATCGCTTCCACGTATTTTTCTGTTTGCTCAACAGTTCCAGAACAAGTTCCATTAATTCCTTCTGTCGCTACAAGAATTCTTCCTTTTAACTCAAGTGATTTACAAAATTCTAAATGCTGTTCAGCAAATTCTTCTGGATTTTCAATTGTTGTGTACATGTAATACAGTAATACTCTATATGGTTTTGTAGTTGCCAATGTATTTCTACCACCTATCTAAATTTTAAAATCATGTATAAGTTAACGTTCATATCAAAACATATATAATAAGAAAATGTATCCAAAGTTTTATGCATCCCATTTTCTTCTCTTTATACTATTTTCTATAAGTTAACAAAAATAAAAAACAAGATTACACACCAAAACACTATGGTTATGTTGCAATCCCAATATATTATATATCATACAAATCCATTTCCATCAATTAATATGCTGTATTATAGGCTTTATGTTCACATAAATTTCAAAAATAGCCCTTTAATTTATTATGTTTCCCCGCGTCACCACACCATAAACTCCCAATTTTTTATAACATCACACCAACCATTGCACAAAGGCATATAATTTGCATTAAGGAAACTTTCGTGTTCAAATGAAATTGACACATAATATATCTAAATGTATTGAAATAATGCGTAAAAATAAATACAATAATTTCATCAAGTTAACATTTCAAAGGGGAACACTACTATGAATAAAGATATATCAAAAGATGAACAAGTTCCTTCTCAAAGTACAACTGTTCAATCAGCACATTTAGCTTTAAGCGGACAAACGAAAGGCTTAAAAAGGCTATTACCATTCTTAGGGCCTGCTTTCATCGCGTCAGTTGCTTATATTGATCCAGGGAACTTCGCGACAAATATCGCAGCTGGATCACAATATGGGTATTTACTACTTTGGGTAATACTCGCTTCTAATTTAATGGCTGTATTAATTCAAACTTTATCAGCAAAATTAGGAATCGCTACTGGGAGAAATCTTCCTGAGATAGCTCGCGAAAACTTCCCAAAACCAGTTTCCATCGGTTTATGGATACAAGGTGAGCTTGTTATTATGGCTACAGATTTAGCTGAATTTATCGGAGCAGCACTCGGATTGTACTTATTATTTGGAATTCCAATGTTACCTGCCGCTTTAATTACAGCAGTTGGATCATTTATTATTCTTGAATTTCAACGCAGAGGCTTTCGTCCGTTAGAGGCTATTATTACAGGGATGATTTTTATCGTTGTTATCGCTTTTGGTGTACAAGTCTTTTACGCAAAACCAGAATTAAGCCCTCTACTCTCAGGACTTTTCACTCCAAAATTCCAAGGTGTAGATAGTATCCTTTTAGCAGCTGGTATTTTAGGTGCGACAGTAATGCCACACGCAATATATTTACATTCCGCCTTAACGCAGCGCCGCGTTGTCGGAACAAATGATGAACAAAAGAAAAAGATTTTCCGTTTCGAATTCATTGATATCATTATTGCAATGGTTATCGCAGGTGCAATTAACGCAAGTATGTTAATAGTAGCAGCTGCTTTATTCTTTAAAAACGGCTTGCACGTTGAAGATCTTGATGTTGCTTTTAACCAATTTAGCAACTTAGTCGGCCCTGTATCAGCTGCTTTATTTGGAATCGGACTTTTATCAGCTGGATTATCTAGCTCTTCTGTCGGTACAATGTCAGGTGATATTATTATGCAAGGATTCATTCGAATGCATATTCCGCTATATTTACGCCGATTTATTACAATGATTCCACCTCTCGTTATTATCGCTTTAGGTGTAAACCCAACTTACGCTCTCGTAATGAGCCAAGTTGTATTATCATTCGGTATTGCTTTTGCATTAGTACCACTCATCATGTTCACAAGTAATAAAAAGATTATGGGCGCGCTTGTTAACCATCGCATTACAACATTCGTCGCTTGGTTAATCGCTGCACTCATTATTGTTTTAAATATTTTCTTACTGTATCAGACATTTGTAGGTTAATAAAAAGGGTATTACCAATAAAGATGGAATACCTTTTTTATTATATGATTTGTATTAATTACACAAAGTATTGTTAACAAACCTTTTGATTCTTCCACATCCCACTTTCTATTCAAAATAAATTCTGTAATCTATTTCAAAACAATCTGACCCCTCCCTCTTGAATAATCTTTATTTTCAGATTAAATTATATAATAACAAATACATTCTAGTTTCATTTGAACAGGAGTGAAAACATGTTTCCTTTATTAAAAACTGAGCGACTTATTTTAAGAGAACTTACTGAAGAAGATGCACCAAGTATATTACATTGCTTTTCTAATACCGAGGTATTGCGTCATTATGGCCAAAAACCATTACAAAATTTAGATCAAGTAAAACAAATCCTTAATAATTTTAAGGTGAGTTACAACGCAAGAAGCGGCATTAAATGGGGCATCGAATTAAAAGACAAGAAAGGGATCATTGGAACGATTGGTTTTCACGATTGGTCTTCTGAGCATAAACGAGCAAATATTAGTTATGCCTTTTTGCCTGAACACTGGGGAAATGGATATGCTACTGAGGCAGTTTCTGAAGTTATATCATATGGCTTCCGCACCCTTCATTTAAAACGGATTGGAGCAATTGTCTTTCTTGAAAACGAGGCTTCAAATAAAGTGCTATTAAAATTAGGTTTTGAAAAAGAAGGTGTTCTAAAAAACTATATGTATCAAGATGATATCCCATATGATACGAATTTTTATTCTTTATTAAAATCTGTTTAATAGAATTTATGTGTAAAAAAAACCTCTTTAAAAGTAAGGTTTTTTTACACATAACGGTAGCTGTTTTATCTTTTAAAACCAGCTTTCCATCTTGCTTTGTAAAAGTAAGGTCAATACGTGAGATATGCGTTCCATGTTCATCTGGTTCTGTAATAATAACACCATTTACAACTTCTTTTTTAACAAGTTTATGCATATGATCCGCAAAAATAGCGCTGGTAGAATCCTTATTAACGGACAGGAAATCGTCTTTTCTCTTGTCGAAATTTACTTAGCATACAGTGGTCATATATTTTTAAGAATAACGGAAGAATATATAGAAAATGCTACATAAATGTGAAGTTTAATCAACTTAGGGGGGACAACCTTGTTCAATCAGACGGTAAAAGCTATACCGAATTTATTTACGATCGGAAATTTATTATGCGGTGTTTTTTCAATTACTATGAATATGAATGACTATTTGGAAGTAGCCTCCATTTTCATTTTCTTTTCAGCTGTTTTTGATTTTTTTGATGGAAGGATTGCGAGAAAATTAAAAGTGAACAGTGAGTTTGGTGTAGAATTAGATTCCTTAGCTGATATTGTTAGTTTCGGGGTTGCTCCTGCACTTTTATTTCATTCGATAGCAACACCATCTGTTTTAACTTCTTTGGCATTTATCCTTTTCCCAACGATGGGTGCTTTAAGATTAGCTAAATTTAGTGTTAAACCAACCATTGGATATTTTAAGGGATTACCTATTCCAGCTGCTGGATTACCATTGGCTGGTATGGCATTGTTTTCATATAGCAATGCATGGATTACATTAATCCTCGCTCTCTTAATGGTAAGTCCAATTAGGTTTAAAAAATTTTAATTTTGGTCCCGTCCATCACCATCAAAACTTTACGGAATATCGTTTATTTGAGTACGACTATAGAAATAGTAAAGGGTGTGTGCTGTTGGTTCATCAGCAATAAGTAAATCAACATTGTAAGATAGTGCCCTAGGAATTGCTACACGTTGTTGTTGTTCGCCACTTAGCTGAATTAAATAAAATGACAGTTGCTGAATTTAAAGAATATGTTTACTTTTGTTTTGAAAACCCTCCTCTTTAACAAGTTTTATATAAAATACCGAGGCAATAAATAAAAGAATAGTCAATGACTATTCTTTTAAAAGTAAGGTTTTTTTATTTACTTCTTATCAATATAAGCATTTTTATACGTATACACGCCACCAAATTGATGCTTTTCAATTCCTTTTACATAGTCCTTTTGTACATAAGCTGAGCCAGTGTGATAAAGCGGTGCTATCGCAGCGTCCTCTAATAGAATACGTTCAGCCTCTTGCAGAGCTTCCCAGCGTTCCTCTTGATTTAGTACTAGCTCATTTTTCGCCTTCTTGATTAATTCATCATAACGAGGATTAGAGTAACTCATTTTATTATTCGGATTACTCGTCGTAAATAGCTCTAAATAACTAATTGGGTCTTTATAATCAGGTCCCCAATTTACCATAGATATATCGTAATCGCCTGTTTGTTCTAGTTGTAACTTTTGTTTAAACGGCTGTTGTTTAATTTGTATCTTTAACCCTTGCAAATTCTTTTCTAAGTCACCTTTTATATATTCTGCCATACGTTTTGCGTTATCTTGTTCAAACGTTAAAAACTCGAGGCTTACTTGTTCTACTCCAAGTTCTTTTTCGCTTCTTCCCAAACCTTTTTCGCATTTTGTAAATCATATGAAGAAATATCTCCGTTCTCTTTTCTAAAATCTTTTTCAGTCTCTTCATTCACATGACCAACTGGTACAAGTCCACTTGCAGGTTTTGCCCCGTTATTAATAAAGTGAGCAACAAAATCTTCTTTATTTAACGCTAATGAGATAGACTGACGCACTTTTTTATTTGCTAACGCCTCATTTTTTTCATTAAAACGTAGCATAGCAATTCCAGGATCGCTCGACATATGCAATTGCTTATTCCCTTTATACTTGTCTACAAATTGAGAATTAATTGGTACTCTATCCAAATTGCCAGCTTCATATAAATTTACTGCTGTCATTGTATCCTTCACAATTTGAAAGTTTATTTCATCTAATTTCACTTTCTTTTTATCCCAATATATATCATTTTTCTTCAATTGAAATTCTTGTTCATGCTTCCATTTTTCTAACACGAATGGGCCATTATATATGAGATTACTAGGTTCAAGCCCGTAATTGCCCCCTTGTTCTTTCAAAAATGATTCATGCTGTGGTAAGTATATAGGTAAAGCTAATAACTGTAAGAAATATGGAATCGGCTGTTCGAGTTCAACTTCTAACTTATAATCATTTATGACCTTAACCCCAAGTTCATCAAGTGGCATTGTTCCCTTATTTATTTCTTTCGCATTTTTTACCTGAAAGAGCATGTATGCATATTGAGATGCTGTTTCAGGATTAATTGCACGTTTCCACGCAAACATAAAATCATTTGCTGTTACATTATCACCATTTGACCATTTTGCATCTTTACGCAATTCAAATGTATATTTTTTACCATCTTCACTTCTTGCAAACGATTTTGCTACTGCTGGAATAGGCTGATCTTGATCATCTAGCACATACAATCCTTCAAATATGTTTTGCATAACGTGTGCTGACGTACCATCCATTGTTTTCGCAGTATCAAGAGAAGGAATTTCTTCTGATACCGTTACATTTAACACTTGTTTTTTAGCCTCTGTATCACTTTTATTCGCTTTATTATTACAAGCTGTTAAAAATAAAGATGTAACAAGTACCATTACCATTAAACGGCTCTTTTTTCGCTTCATGAATTGTTCTCCTTAAATATAAAATATTATAAAGCGTAATATATTATATCAGAAATACTAACAGAAAGACGCGACATTCCATTGAATATTTATTCGTTCAAAAAAAGCTATCCTTTTTTTAAAAAAGGATAGCTTTTTCAACTGACATGTAAATGCTTATCTTTGTAAACCACGTTTATAACGACTCGCTTCAAATATAATACGCTCTTCATCTAATGTTTTACATTCACCATTCCAAACGACACGTTTACCGTTAATAATTACATCACTTATATCTTTTCCACTAGCAGCATACACAAGATGCGATAATACTTCATCTGCTGGTTGTAAATGCGGTTTATTAGACGGATCAATCGTAATAAAATCAGCATACTTTCCAACCTCAAGTGATCCCGTTTGTTTCATGCCAATTACTTCCGCGGCTCCTTTTGTCGCAAGAGAAAGAGCTGTTTCAACTGGTAATGCTGTTGCGTCTTGATGAATACCTTTTTGTAATAAAGTTGCTATGCGCATTTCTTCAAACATATCTAAATTGTTATTAGACGCAACACTATCTGTTGCAATTCCTACTTTAATTCCTGCTTCTAGCATCGCTTTTACATTCGCTATACCAGAACCTAGTTTTAAATTACTATTCGGATTATGGGCTACCCGAACATCATGTTCTGCCAAGAAAGTACGCTCATTGTCATTTAATACTACACCGTGCGCAATAACTGTTGGGCGTTTAAACAATCCGCAACTTGCTGCATATTCTACTGGACGCTTCCCATACTGTGCTTCAATATCACGTACTTCACGCTCTGTTTCAGAAAGATGAATATGAACCATAGTTTGATTTTCTACGGCAATACGTGCACACTCTTCTAGCATTTCTGCACTACATGTATATGGACTATGCGGCGCAACCATCGTTGTTAACATACCACTTTCGTTATAATAACGTTTCACATATTTCTCAGCTTCTTCAATCGCTTTCTTCTCATCTTCTTTCGTTCCGAAGCTAAATAAAGTTCTTGAAACAGCAGCCCGCATTCCACTCCTTGATACCGTTTCCATAATTGCATCTTGATCTACTCCAATTGGATTAAACATATCAGAGAATGATGTTGTACCACTTTTCACCATTTCAAGTAATCCTAATTCCGTGCTAGCGACCGCAAGCTCTGGAGTAAACTGGCTTTCAAGTGGCCAAATTCTCGTCTCAAGCCATGGCTGTAATAACATATCATCGCCAATACCTCTCAAAAGACTCATAACAACATGTGTATGTGTATTTACAAGCCCTGGTAAAATCCACTTTCCTTTCATGTCAATTACTTCATCTACTTCAAAATCGTTAGCGAATTCTCCGCTATTTACATCTATAATTTGATCATTCTCTACAATGATATATCCATTTTCTATCACTTCATTTTTTTCATTCATCGTTGCAATTGTAGCGTTTACATAAGTTGTTTTCAAAAGTATTTCCCCTTTCAACTCTATGAAGTTCCCTTTAATGAGTTACCACCATTATAGTAACTTATTAAAGATTAAGAGTCAAAAGATAATTTTAATTCTTTAACTACCTTTTCCTTAAAAATGTCATATTGTATTTCATTCGTATCTGCAGATGCTTCTTCTCGATTTGATTCCACGTCCATGTAATTCAATTCTTCATTAAATTGTGTCTCTGTAAAATCAAACTTCTGCCCATCTATACAGTTATAAAAGTGCCACACCTCTCCTATTTTTGTCTTTTTGATTTTCCCTCCGTATATATCTTGAACGACTAGAGCCGTTACACCACACTGTCCCTTTGCTGGATTTTCAATTGTCCACTTTGAACTTGTTTCAATCGACCACGATTTTATTAGTGCTTCATATATTCTTTTTCGCTTTATATTATCCATTCTCAGCTTCTCCTACTATTAATAGTTTTACACGTCATATTTCAAAAGAGGCAGTAAACGATCCTTAAAAACCGTTGACGGCGTCTCTCCGATTAACTTTGCTCCCATCTTCAAGTAATATCCTTTTGCATTCGGATCACTATCAATCGTAAAACTTTTTAATCCTAGTTCATTCGCTTGTTCTATTACAAACTCCCAAAGTATTTTCCCGTACCCTTCCCCTTTGTAACGAGGATGCATGTATAGGAAATCGAGAGCATTGTCATTACGTAAAAATGAGAAAAATCCAACCTTTGTATTATCGTTTTCTAAAATATATACAAAATTACTTTTTATGTACTCTTCCGTAATTGTTAAATCTTCCTTACAAGCAAGGATAAATTCTTCACTATAATTCCAAGTTGCTTTTGAATTTAGGGCGAGTTCACTTAATTCATTTGCTTCTCTTAATGCAGCTTTTCTTATCTTCATAATTCTTTCTCCTCACCTTCGATATGTAAACTATTAAAATGATTCGAAAAATAATTTAAAAAACCTTTTATTTTCGTAGATGAGAGATTACTTTTATCCCGCATTAACGGGCAGTAAAACTCCCACCTCAAAATTCAGGTGGAGCAAAGAAGTTAGGTGGGAGATCAACTGCCCGTAAACGTCCGATTGGTGAAGGCTAATAATCAGTGGGTGATGGACACCCCCCACTGATTATTAGCCTTCACTTTATAAATCTTTATTATAAAACTACAACGGCTCACCGTATTATGGATAACAATTTTTTAAAGAAAAAGAACACCATTCCTGAAAATTGGCGTTCTTTTTCTTTAAACCTTTATGGCATATTATATTAAAAATTATTTCTTTTACTACTTCTTAAAATACGCACCTATACAGTTTCTACTACCCCTTCAAGCATTGTTCCATTTTCAGCATAATTCGTATGCCAAGAAAAAGCTTTTTCTAAAACATGAGGGGTTTGTCCACCTCTTGTTTGTGCTTCTTCGTAATAAGCTCTTAGCTGATCACGATACATTGGATGTGCGCAATTCTCAATAATCAGTTCCACTCTTTCTCTTGGCGCCAACCCTCTTAAGTCAGCATACCCCTGTTCAGTAACGATAACATCTACATCGTGTTCAGTATGGTCCACATGAGAGACGAAAGGAACGATACTTGAAATATTACCACCTTTCGCAATGGATTTAGTAACAAAGATAGCTAAACGTGCATTTCTTGCAAAGTCACCAGAACCACCAATACCGTTCATCATTTTTGTACCTAAAACGTGAGTAGAGTTGACATTTCCGTATATATCTAATTCTAAAGCAGTATTAATCGAGATTAATCCAAGGCGGCGAATGATTTCAGGATGATTAGAAATCTCTTGCGGGCGCATCATTAATTTGTCACGATATTTTTCAAAGTTGGAAAATACTTGTTGCATTTTCTCTTCAGAAAGCGTGATAGAGCAGCAGGAAGCAAAATTGACTTTCCCAGCATCCATAAGATCAAAGACTGCGTCCTGTAAAACCTCGGAATACACTTCTAAATCTTCAAATTCCGAATCTAACATTCCATGAAGAACTGCATTGGCCACTGAACCAATTCCCGATTGTAACGGTGCTAAACTATTTGTTAATCGGCCTACTTTTACTTCTTTTCGAAGGAACTCTATTAAATGCTGTGCCATAATAACAGTTTCTTCATCCGGAGGAACAATTGTCGATGGCGAATCTAGTTGATTCGTAAACACAATCCCCTTCACTTTTTCAACATCAATCGGAATACCGATCGTTCCAATTCGATCATCCGTTTTCACTAACGGAATTGGAAGCCTTTCCCCTTGTTTTCCTGGTTCATATAAATCATGCAGCCCCTCTAGTTGTGTAGATTGAGCCATATTCATTTCAATAATAATAGACTTAGCATTTAAGGAAAATGCTAAGGAATTTCCAATTGAAGTGGTTGGAATAATCATTCCGTCCTCGGTAATCGAAACCGCTTCCAAAATAGCGAAATCTATATCCATAACGTCAGCACGGAGTAACTCTGCTGTATGAGACAAGTGCTGATCCACAAATAAAAAGTCTCCGTTATTAATTCCTTTTCGCATAGTCGCATCGGCTTGGAATGGCAATCTCTTCCCTAAAATTCCTGCCTCAGCAAATAACTTATCTACATCCGAACCTAAGGAAGCTCCAGTATAAACATTTACTTTAAAAGATTTATCATTCTTAACTTGGTTCACTAGCGCAAATGGGACTGCTTTCACATCCCCAGCACGTGTAAATCCACTTAGGCCTAAAGTCATTCCACTTTCAATCCATGAAGCTGCTTCTTCAGGTGTAACTACCCGATCTTTTAAACGTTGATCCCTGATTCTATCCAAATTATTCTCCATATGTAATCCCTCTCTTAATGAATATTCATAATTATTTTACACATTAACACCATCAAAATAGGGATTTTAGTATACAATGCCGAAAATTCAGACAAAACAGCAAATCTAGGCTCTAAAGCAGAAAAATCTAGAATCCTAGAAGCTTACGGAAATAACTGGCGTATGATTGACTAACTGGTACTCTCTCCCCATTATCCATCGAAAGTAAAAAAGTAGAATGAGTATCAGGATAAATCGCTTTAATATGATTAACATTTACAATAAATGAACGGTGACATCTAATAAATGAATCTTTCGGAAGCAAGTATTCGAATTCTTGTAGCGAGTATTTATGTGTTCCTGATAACTCTTCTGAATTCACATACGTCTTTTTATCTTTAGCCTCTAAATACATGACCTTTGAAAAAGGAACCGGAACCCAGCCGTCTGTTGTTTTTAAAGTAACGACTGACTTGCCATCCGTTAAAGCTGGATAAATTGCCGTCACGCAACCTTCAATCTTGCTATTATTTGAAAATGGTACGGCCATTCCATGATAAGGAATACCAAAAACATCCCGGTTAATAAACTCAGAGGCTTTTTGCTTCGTTATCATTGCTTTATGAGCAATCGTCCCTTCCTTTATAGGATCCCCGACGCTAATCTTTAAATCAATTCGTTTACTTGGCCGATAGTAAATATATTCTTTCGTATTAGAAACTGCAATGGAAATTTCATCTGAAAATAATTCCCCAACAACATCTAGTAGTAAACCTAATGTTTTATCTTCCATACTATAAACACCTCATTCACTATTATACTACTATTATGATTTGTAAAACCGTTCAGCAATTTGAACGGTTTTACAAACAATTCAGTTCACCTTAGCTCCATAACATCTTGCTACTGCAACTGCCTGTGCTATGTCTAATTTCACATTTTTCAAATCAAAACTTTTAAAATCAACTCTATCAACTATCGCTCCTTTTAAATCTGCACCGCTAAGTTTTGCCTTACCTAATTGTGCACCTGTTAAATCTGCTTCACGTAAATCTGCTTTTTCTAAATTACATTCATATAAGTCAGCTTCAATTAAACGTATACCTTTTAGCATTTGTTTACTTAAGTTCGCGAACCTTAAATTTGTATATGACCAATCACCGGATATTATTGTTATTCCGTCTAAATTCGCTTCTTCAAAATCGGATCCAGTCATTTTACATTCTTCAAACTTAGATACGAATAAATTCGCACCAACAAACTTACAATTTGCGAATGTAGTTCCTTGATGGATAGAAGCATTAAAAAGAGCACCAGTAAAATCACATTCTATGAAATTACAATTTTTAGTAAAAACTTCTGATGCATCTACCCCTCTAAAACGGCATTTTATGAAGGTACAATTTTTTAATTCCTCTTCTTTAATCAATTCATATTGAAAATCTATTTCTATATATTCTTTATTTACAAATCCGCTCATAATCTTTCCTCCATTTCCTCAAAGAAACCTCACTTCAAAAAAGTGAGGTTTCTTCTCATACAATATGTCTATCTAACCAAGAAATCAAATCTTTAAACACTTCATCTCTATTCACTTCATGGAACATTTCATGTCTTCCATTTTCATATAAACGTAGTGTCAGGTCTTTCACACCACATTTTTTATAGTTTTCATAAACTTCTGTTACACCTTTTCCCATATCTCCAACAGGATCACGATCTCCAGAGAATATATGTATCGGAAGATTTTTTGGTGTTTTCTTGAATTCTTCTATTTTATTTACTTCTAGTACACCATGAAATAATTCTCGATAAAAACTTGTTGTGCAAATAAAGCCACATAAAGGATCTTTTATATATCTATCTACCTGGCTATTATCTGAAGATAACCAATCAAATTTTGTACGATTTGGCTTAAAGTGCGAGTTAAAGTTTCCGAAAGATAAAAAGTTTAGCATCGGGCTTTTCGTTTTGGGCCCGCGTAATTTCATCTCAATTGTCGCTACTTTATGACCGATACTTCCTAAAAGCCCTGGATTTCCACCAGTTCCTGAAATAAGAAATCCATCATATAGTTCACCTCTAAGTTGTACAGCTCGTCTTGATAAAAAAGAGCCCATACTATGTCCAAGTAAAAATAACGGGCATGTCTGCTCTTTTCTTATCATTTCTGATACAAAGATAACATCAGACACAGCCTCACTCCAACCTACATTTGGTTCGAAATGACCATAGTCTTCTTCTCTTTTCACTGTTTTTCCATGCCCTTTATGATCATGAGCATAAACACCATATCCTGCTTCTAATAAAGCATCAATAAAGTCTGTATAAACACCTGCATGTTCTGTCATACCATGTGCAATTTGAATAATCCCTCGCAGATCTCCTTCTGGTAACCACTTACGCAAATAAATTTCCGATCCATCCAATGCCGTAACGAAACTTTCCTGTACGTTCATTTCGTCAGCCCCCAAATCTATTATGTATCTCAAAAAATGAATATCCATTCATTATTCTTATTATGTATTATATGCAATTGCTTCTATTATGACAAATGCATTCATTCATTGTTTATCTTTCAAACTATTCTCTTGACGGACTTAAAATAAAATTATATAGTTACTTACATAAAGTAACTACTATATTTTTTAGGAGGTTTCTACTATGATGCCATCACTATTTTTAGCACACGGTTCACCAATGCTTGCTATTCAAGATACAGACTATACACGCTTTTTAAAGACACTTGGAGAAACATATAAACCGAAAGCTATTGTTATTTTTACCGCTCACTGGGAAAGTGAAGTATTAACGATTTCCTCTTCAGATGAAGAATATGAAACAATTTATGACTTTGGAGGTTTTCCTCCTGAGTTATACGAAATCAAATATCGTACGAAAGGCTCTTCTAGCATTGCGTCTATGCTAGCAACAAAATTTAAAAACAAAGGCATTCCAGTCCATCATAATATGACGAGAGGGTTAGATCATGGTTCATGGACACTCCTGCACCGTATGTATCCAGAAGCAAATATTCCTGTCATACAAATATCAGTAAATCCATTCCTCCCTGCAAAAGAACAATTTGAAATTGGAGAAGCACTAAAAGGACTTGGACAAGAAGATATTTTAGTAATCGGTAGCGGTGTTACTGTTCATAATTTACGAGCATTGAAATGGAATCAAACAACACCTGAAAATTGGGCAATTGAATTTGATGATTGGATTATTAAACATATGCAGACCAATGATAAAGATGCATTGTTTAATTGGGAGAAGAATGCGCCTCATGCACAATTAGCAGTACCACGAGCAGAACATTTTGTTCCTTTATTTATCGCAATGGGTAGTGGTGAACAGACAGGAAAAGTCATTCACCGTAGCTACGAGCTAGGTACATTAAGTTATCTTTGCCTTCAGTTTTAATAAAAAAGGATGAAGCAACTATCGCTTCATCCTTTTTACTGTTCATTCACCTAATTAACTAACTTCCAAATGTTGTTTCTCTGATACCTCTGCATTCTTACTATGAAAATAAACCCAAATACATGCAATAAATAATAATGATGATGTAGAGAAGAAAACATATTGGAAGCCTGCGTGAGCTGCAATTTGCCCACCAAGTACTGGCCCAATCATATTTCCTAAAAACTGAAACGATTGATTATATCCAAATATCCGTCCCGTTACATGGGTTGGCGTATGTTGTTTTAGTAGAGTTTGTACGGAAGGTAATAGTCCTGCTTGTGCAATACCTAATAAAAAGCGAAGAATTAATAGTTGCCAAGCTGAGGTTACAAATGCTTGCGGAATAAAAATAATTCCGGCAGCAAACAACGCTACAACTAACGTTTTTTGAGGACCGATATGATCTGATAATCGTCCTAGCTTCGGAGCTGCTAAAATAACTGCTAATCCTGTCGCAGACATAACTGCACCTGCAATCATTTCAATATGATCTGTTCCTGGGCCTGCCAAATGTTTTACGTACAGCGTAATAATAGGTTGAATTGACATATTTGCAAGCTGAATAATAAACGTTGCTACAAATAAACTTATTATTAAATGTTTTGCCGGGACCATCGTCCATACTTTTTTCGGCTGTGCTTTTTTTGCTTTAGCAGAATGCTTCTCTTCATGTAAGAAGAAAAAGACGATGAGAAAGGAAAGGAATAAGAAAGCTCCTGTAACTAGAAAAACATGGCGCATTCCGATTAACTCTGACAAATAACCTCCGAGTATCGGCCCAAGTAATGAACCGCTCACGCCTCCTGTTGAGATTGTAGAAATCGCCCAACCTGAATGTTCTTGCGGAGTTTCTGCAGCAATAAATGTCATCGCTGTAGAAAGGAAACCTGATACCGCTCCCATTAAAAACCGCAGTGCGACTAGTTGATACACGTCCGCCACAAACCCCATAAGCGTCATAATTATCGCCATACCAAGGCTCGCACGTATAAGCATCAATTTCCGTCCATATATATCACCAAGCTTGCCCCATATTGGTGATACGATCGCACCCATTAAAAATGTCACACCAAATGCAAGTCCCGACCACTGTGCAATACTAGAAGTGCCGGTCACCCCTAATTCCTCAATATAAAAAGATAAAAAAGGAATTACTAAACTCATACCGGCTGCAGTGGTAAAACAACCTAGCCAACAAATCATTAAATTTCGTTTCCAGCTGGCCATTTTCACACCTTCTTTCTTTCGCTCCCCATTCTACACCGTTTTCTAAAAAAAGTTTAGTAATTTGCTTTATACATAATAAAACTCTATCCCCTTGCATTCTTAGCAAAGGGATAGAGTTAATTATCTCCTATGGGTATTAAACGTGCATTACAGCCTCGCTCGTAAAACTCAATCGGACCTGCTTGTCCTATAATTGCATACTCATATCCGCTTTTCTTCATGTCATATAAACAATGATTCAATAACGTCTTCCCAACACCGTTCACACGATTATGTTTCACTGTACCCATCGGCCCAAACAGCCCTTTCTTTCCTCTCACAACATCATAACAAGCGAAACCAATGATTTCTCCTCCTTGTTCAGCAATAAAAATAGGTAACTCTTCTTTATATGTCCGAAATCCATAATCTAAAGATTTTAACCAACGCTCACCAAATTCATTCTTAACAAAACGTGCCAACTTTTCAAAATCAGAAGAGATCGCTTTTCTAATATTATGACTTAAACTATTACAAATAGGATCAAATCTTTTTAATGCAACCGTCAAATCTCTTGGTTCAGATGTAATTTGCAATACATCTTTTTTCATCTTTTTACTTATAACCTTATCAATAACTGTATCCCCTTGAAAAATTGCATATAAAACATGCCCTTCATTTATTAATATTTGCTGAAAACGTTCCATCCGTTTCTTCGCTACTTTTAAAACTTCTATCGTCTTATTTGAAACTTTAAACTCCCCAACATTTATGTATTCTATTTCATTTGCATAATATTGTTGGAGTAACGATATCTTTGCTAAAAAATCCATACCCACCGTGTGAAATAAATACATATGTAACTCCGCGCAAACTCCAGTACCTTCCTTACAAGCTCCTATGAATAGATGAACTGGATGGATAATACCTTTACTACACTCAGCCTCTTCTGCTGCGATCTCCAATATTTTATATGCACGTTTTGTAAATTGGAATTCCACCATCTATATCCCTTCCCCTAATGACTTATTATCAAACCATAACCATATATAATAGAAACAATTACTCCAACCATTAATATGCCTGGAAGTAAATTTGCCACTTTAATTTTAATAAATCCAAGTAAGTTTAATCCGATTGCGAATATCATAATACCGCCAGTAGCCGTCATTTCCACTATAAATTGATTCATTAATTCTTTTGGAACAAAACTATTAATTTGTGTTGCAAAAACTGCAATACCTCCCTCATATAAAATCACTGGAATCGCTGAAAATACTACGCCAATTCCTAGAGTTGTCGTTAATATAATAGAAATGAATCCATCGATAATCGCCTTTGTAAATAAAATATCATGATTTCCGCGAATCCCACTGTCCAATGCACCAAGTATCCCCATCGCACCAATTGCAAAAATAAGTGTGGCTGTTACAAAGCCTTCTGATATGCTCCCTTTCCCTTTCGATCCAACTTTATTTTCTAACCAATCCCCTAACAGTTTTAACCTTTCTTCTAATTGTAGCCATTCCCCGATTACCGTACCAATAACTAAACTTAGTATGACAACAAGAAAATTTTCACTTTTTAATGCCATTTGAAGTCCAAGTACAGTAACCGCTAAACCGATTGCATGCATAATTGTTCCCTTCATACTTTCTGGAATCGCACTAAATAATTTACCAAGTAAAGTACCAAATATAATACAAATCCCATTTACAACTGCTCCTAATATAACCATTTCTCATTCTTCACCCTTCGAATTCTTTATTTCTATATTTTGGTTTATACATTGATTTACAGGTTATCTATATGTTAACTTAACATTATGAATATTAACAAACGTTTTCCACTACATAACCCGCTATTTTTTGTAACTATACAAAGACCGATTGCCTTTAGTAGATTCATTGTTAATCTACTTGCGGGATACAGTGAAACTTTAATCATTGGGGCCATCCCCAATAATTATTAGCCCACACCAATCGGGCTTTTACGGTCAGCCGATTCCCACCTAACTCCCTTGCATTCGCCAAATTTCGAGGTGGGAGTTTTACTGCCCATAAATAGCAGGATACACTCAAAAGGGAAGGTATTTATGAAAACTTTACTAAAACGATTTCTGTTAATAGCCTTTTTCATTACACCAATTGTTTTATTAATCAACTACTCTTTTATTTCAAAAGCGAAAGACAAACCCGATTTGCAAAACAAATCTAGTAAAACTGCTTCAACAAATGAAAAGAAAATAGAAGAGCCTGAAATCACACTCACCTTCTCTGGTGATACAATGTTCGATTGGCAATTACGTCCCGTAATCGAAAAAAATGGGGCTGATTATCCATTCCAACATGTAAAAGAAGAAATAACAAAAGCTGATATTTCTTTTATTAATTTAGAGTCAGCATTTACAACGAGAGAAAAAAAAGTACCTGGACAACAATTTTGGATTAAAAGCGACCCATCCACACTACAAGCAATAAAAAATACTGGATACGATATTGTCAATATTGGCAATAACCATACGCTTGATTATGGACAAGATGGACTACTAGACACCATTTCTCACGTCGAAAAATTAAAACTACCTTACACTGGAGCCGGAAAAAATGCTGAGGATGCTTATACCGCTCGTGAACTAACTGTAAAAGGAAAAAGTTTAAGTTTCTTTCCTTCGTTCGATTTATGCCTAACTTTAATTGGGTAGCTGGTGAAAATAAGCCTGGCGTTACGAACGGATATGATTTAGATCTTGTGACAAAAACGATTCAAGAGCAAAAGAAAGATGCTGATTATGTAATCGTTTATATGCATTGGGGCGTTGAAAAATCAAATCGTCCAATAGAATATCAAAAACAATATGTACCTAAAATGGTTGAAGCAGGAGCTGACGCAATTGTCGGCAGTCATCCACATTGGTTACAAGGGTTTGAGTATTATAATAAAGTTCCTATCGCTTACTCATTAGGAAACTTTTTATTCCCAAGTTATGTAAATGGAAAAAGCGCCGAAACTGGCGTATTAACTTTAACCTTTAAAGGAAATGATGTCCAAATGTCATTTAACCCGTACATCATTCGCAACAACCAAGTTTCTCCTGTAAATGAAGAAGAAAAGAAAAAAGCACTACAATATTTACAAACGGTTTCAACCGATGTAGAAATTGATGATACTGGGAAAATAATAAATAAACGTAAATAGAAAGAGAGCTAATAATAGCTCTCTTTCTATTTCTTTTAAATAAGTAAATCAAACAAAATAGGATTTTTATTGAGCTCCACAAATTGAATATTATTTTCTTTAAAACGAGTAATTAATTGCTCGTAATCTTCTTTATGTTTTAATTCTACACCGACTAGTGCTGGACCATTTTCTTTATTATGTTTCTTAATGTACTCAAATCGTGTAATATCATCTTCTGGGCCTAATCCCTTATCAAGAAACTCTCTTAGTGCTCCTGAACGCTGCGGGAATTCAATGATGAAGTAATGCTTTAATCCTTCATAAATGAGGGAACGTTCTTTCATTTCTTGCATTCTATCAATATCATTATTTCCACCACTTAGCGTACATACAACTGTTTTCCCTTTTATTTCATCTCTGTAAAGATCAAGCGCCGCAATAGAAAGCGCTCCAGCGGGTTCAGCTACAATTGCATTTTTCTTATACAGTTCTAAAATCGTCGTACAAACCTTTCCCTCTGGTACTAAAACAATATCATCAATTACCTCTTTACAAGTTTCAAATGTTAACTTTCCTACCTTTTTAACCGCTGCCCCATCAACAAAACTATCTATTTTCTCCAATGCCACATTTTCATTTTGAAGAAAAGCCTCTTTCATAGATGCAGCCCCCATCGGTTCTACACCAATGACCTTTGTAGCAGGACTAACACCTTTCACATATGTACCAACACCTGATGCTAACCCTCCACCGCCGATTGCTGTAAAGATATAATCAACTGGTTTCTCCATATCATGCATAATTTCAACCGCCACTGTTCCTTGACCAGCAACGACATACGGGTCATCGAACGGATGAACGAATGTCATCTTATGTTCATCACAATAGCGCTGTGCTTCTTGGAAAGAGCTATCAAATGTATCACCAACTAATACAATCTCTGCGAAATCACCACCGAAAAATTGGACTTGTGATACTTTTTGCTTAGGTGTCGTTGTGGGCATAAAAATATTTGACGGAATCTTCAATAAATTACACGTATAAGCTACCCCTTGCGCATGATTACCAGCACTTGCACAAACAACACCATTTTGTAACTTTTCTTTCGGTAAACTTTGAATCAAATTATACGCACCACGAATTTTGAAAGATCGAATCAATTGTAAGTCTTCTCGTTTCACATAAACGTCACAATCATATTTCTCAGATAAAACTGTATCTCGTTGTAACGGTGTTTTAATAACGATATCTTTCATGCAATTATGAGCCATTAAGATATCTTCAATTTTCACTCTCTCCTTTACTTTCTGCACCATTTTCTATCATCCTTATCTCTTTTAGATTGACTCAATCAAAGTTCGGTACCTTTAGAACTGCACCTGTATTCGCCGATGTTACCATTTGTGCGTATCGTCCAAGCCAGCCAGTCTTTACTTTCGGTTCTGGTCGTTTCCATTCTTTTCTCCGTTTCTCTAATTCTTCATCACTCACCCTTACTTCTAGCAAACGTTCTTCAACATCAATACAAACTATATCCCCTTTCTCAAGAAGAGCAATCGTACCACCTGCAGCTGCTTCCGGTGAAATATGTCCTACCGAAATACCACGTGAAGCACCGGAGAAACGTCCATCTGTCAACAGTGCAACATCTGCTCCTAACCCCATACCAGCAATTGCTGATGTTGGTGCTAACATTTCTGGCATACCTGGTCCGCCTTTTGGCCCTTCATAACGAATGACAACTACATCTCCTTTTTTCACCTTTCCAAGCATAATGCCCGCAAGCGCCTCATCTTGTGAATTAAAAATAACGCAAGGTCCTTCAAATCGTTTTACCTCTGTTGCTCCGCTTTTAATAACTGCCCCATCTTTCGCAAGGTTTCCTTTTAATATACGTAATCCCCCTTCTTCACTATGAGGGTTTTCAAGAGTATGAATAACTTCTTTATCTTGAATCTCAGATTCAGCAATGTTTTCTCTTAATGTTTGCCCAGTAGCAGTTATGCGATCTAGATGAAGTACCCCTTCCTTTCTGCTCATCTCTTTCAAAATTGCACTAATCCCGCCTGCTCGATCAATATCCTCCATATGCCAATTAGAAGCAGGGCTTACTTTACATAAATGCGGTACACGTCTTGAAACAGCATCAATACGGTTCATATCGTAATCTAATCCTGCCTCTTGTGCGAGCGCTAGCGTGTGTAATACTGTATTCGTAGATCCTCCCATCGCCATATCAAGTGCAAATGCATCATCAATTGCCTCTTCTGTCACAATATCGCGTGGCTTAATATCTCTCTCAATTAAAATTTTTAATTTCTCTGCTGCTTGTTTAATTAACTCCTCACGTCTTGGATCAATTGCTAAAATACTACCGTTTCCTGGAAGAGCTAAACCTAACACTTCACATAAACAATTCATAGAATTCGCGGTAAACATACCCGAACAAGAGCCACAAGATGGACAGCCATGATCTTCGATATCCTTTAATTCTTCTTCTGAAATTTTCCCGGATTGATAAGCTCCTACCCCTTCAAAAACGGAACTTAAATCGACAACTTCTCCTTTAGATGTTTTTCCCGCAGCCATCGGACCACCTGAAACAAATACAGTTGGAATGTTAATACGAAGAGCCGCCATCATCATACCAGGTGTAATTTTGTCACAGTTTGGAATGCAAATCATGCCATCAAACCAATGTGCATTTACAACTGTTTCTACTGAATCTGCAATGATTTCACGACTCGGAAGCGAATAACGCATACCGATATGTCCCATCGCAATACCATCGTCTACTCCAATTGTATTGAATTCGAATGGTACCATGCCCGCTGCACGAACGGCTTCTTTTACAAGTTTTCCAAACTCGTTCAAGTGCTTATGCCCTGGAATAATTTCAATAAAAGAATTACAGATCGCTATAAACGGTTTATCAAAATCTTCATCTTTCAAACCGGTTGCTTTTAATAAACTACGATGCGGAGCTTTATCAAAACCTTTTTTAATCATGTCACTTCTCATCTTGTCAAATCCCCTCTTACATATTTTTCACTTATACTCTCTTAATCTATTTCTTTACTAATTCTTTCGGTGCATGAATCCAGCTCATCATTTCACGAAGTTCCGCCCCCACCTTTTCAAGCTGATGATTTTGTTCTGCTTTTTTCATCGCATTATACGTTGGACGCCCTGCTTGATTTTCTAAAATCCATTTTTTCGCAAATTCACCTTGCTGAATTTCTGTAAGAACACGTTTCATTTCCTTCTTCGTTTCATCTGTAACAATTCTCGATCCTGTTACATAATCTCCAAACTCTGCCGTATCTGAAATAGAATGACGCATATTCGTTAATCCGCCTTCGTACATTAAATCAACAATTAACTTTAATTCATGCAAACATTCAAAGTATGCAATTTCAGGACGATATCCACCTTCCGTTAACGTTTCAAAACCAGCTTTCACAAGTGCTGTTACCCCTCCGCAAAGCACTGCTTGCTCACCGAATAAGTCTGTTTCTGTTTCTTCTTGGAATGTCGTTTCAATTACCCCTGCCCGTGTACAACCTACACCTTTTGCATACGCTAATGCTACATGTAGTGCTGTTCCCGTTGCGTCTTGATGCACCGCGACTAATGCCGGAACGCCATTCCCTTCTTGGAAGACACGGCGAACGAGATGACCTGGACTTTTTGGTGCAACCATTGCTACATCTACGTAACTTGGCGGATTAATTTGCCCGAAGTGAATATTAAATCCATGTGAGAAAAGTAACATTTGTCCTTCACGAAGATTCTCTTCTACTTCTGTTTTATATACATACGCTTGCTGTTCATCCGGCAATAACATTTGTACAACTTGTGCGGTTCGAACCGCTTCTGAAACAGACATTACTTCAAATCCATCAGCTTTTGCTACTTCATATGACTTACCAGGGCGAACACCAACTACAACTTCCACACCAGAATCGCGTAAATTTTGTGCTTGGGCATGACCTTGAGATCCATATCCGACCACCGCAACTGTTTTCCCTTTTAATAGCTCTAAATTTGCATCTTTCTCATAATAAGTTTTCATATTCCATACACTCCTTATAATTTATTTACTTGCAGTACATTGATTAATTTTTTCAACTGACTGACAAGTAACGTTGCTTCATTTTCAGTACAAACTGCTGTTAGTTTCATTTCAGAAACACCACTTGTATCTCTTTCGTTTAAATTTAAAGAAGAAATATAATAACCACGCCGAGCAAAAATTCCACTTATGCGTAATAAGACGCTCGGATCGTTATGAATAACTAATGAAAAAGTATGACTCATTCTTCCCACCTCTTCATAATCATTTCGTTATTCCCTTTGTTTGGCGGAACCATCGGAAAGACGTTCTCACCTTCTTCTACACAAAAGTCAACTACGACAGGACCTTCATGAGAAAATGCTTCTAACATTACCTTTTTCGCCTCAAACGAATTTGTTGCTCTTAGCCCTTTTACACCATAAGCTTCTGCTACTTTCACAAAATCTGGTGACCCAATTCTCGATTCAGACAAACGGTTTTCATAAAACATTTCTTGCCATTGCCTTACCATCCCTAAAAATTTGTTGTTTATGATGAATACTTTGACAGGAATATTATTTTCAGCAATTGTTTGCAGCTCTTGAATGTTCATTTGGAAAGAAGCATCACCAGCAATACAAATGACGAGTTCTTCTTCTTTTGCAAGCTGAGCTCCAATCGCTGCTGGAAAACCAAATCCCATCGTCCCTAATCCCCCTGATGTTAGAAAAGTCCGTGGTTTTCTCGCTTTATAAAAGTGAGCAGCCCACATTTGATGCTGTCCTACCTCTGTCGTGACAATCGCTTCACCATTCGTTAATTCACTTACTAAGTTGATAACATGCTGTGGTTTTAACTCAAATTCTTTTTGCTTATATGAAAGTGGATATTCTTCTTGCCATTTCTTCACTTTCTGAAGCCATTCATCTGTTTGTGTATAAATAGACATATGTAACAGCATATGTAGCGCCTTTTTCACATCACCAACAATCGGATGCTCTACAGTTACATTTTTATGGAACTCAGAAGGATCAATATCAATATGTACTTTTTTCGAATGCGGAGAAAAAAGTTCTAATTTTCCTGTTACACGATCATCGAAACGAACACCTAACGCCAGTAATAAGTCACATTCTGTTACTGCCATATTTGCAGCGTACGTTCCATGCATACCGAGCATTCCTAAAAACAACGGATCTCCCGGCGGATATGCACCCAGTCCCATTAAAGTTGAAACGACTGGAATACGATTCTCCTTCGCAAACTTGATGAGTTCTTCAGATCCGCCTGAATGAATGACGCCTCCCCCGATATAAAGGAGTGGGCGTTTTGCTTTTGAAATTGATTTTGCTACCTCTCTCAGTTTCAAACTGTCTGGCAAAGGTTCTGGTTTATATCCTGGAATCTCCACTTCTTCATTAAAGAAACTTGTTACATTTGCATTTTGAACATCTTTTGGAATATCAATTAATACCGGTCCCGATCGCCCGCTTTCGGCGATGTAAAAAGCTTCTTGCACAGTTCTTGATAAATGATTTACATCACGAACTTGGTAATTATGCTTCGTAACAGGTACTGTAATTCCGACAACATCCGCTTCTTGAAATCCGTCTTTACCAATTAAAGGCGTTGCAACTTGCCCTGTAATGACTACTAAAGGAATCGAATCCATATAAGCATCTGCTAAACCCGTAACTAAATTCGTCGCCCCTGGACCAGAGGTAGCAAAGACTACCCCAACCTTTCCAGAAGCTCTCGCATATCCTTCCGCTGCATGAATTGCAGCTTGTTCATGACGAGTTAACACGTGCTTTAAACCACTTTCGTATAACGCATCGTATATTGGTAAAATCGCTCCGCCCGGATAACCGAAAACGGTCGTTACACCTAATTTCTTCAAACATTGAATAACGTGTCCAGCACCTGTAGCTTCTTCACTCTGCAGTTCATCGCATGCTGTATACTGTTCCTCCATTTCAATTAACTCCTCTCCCTATTTACGCTAAACTTTCCGCCAACCCTGGAACACGTACTCCTCTTTCTCTCGTTAATTTTTTAAATTCTTCGGTTAATCTTTTTGTTACATCTCCTGGTTTTCCATCTCCAATTTCTCTTGAATCTACTTTCACTACAGGAATTAGTTCCGCTGCAGTTCCTGTTAAAAACACTTCATCTGCTACATATACGTCATGGCGAGTAAATGGCCTTTCCTCACACGAAATACTTAGACGTTCACATAACTCAATCACACTATTTCTCGTAATACCTTCTAGCGCCCCTAAGTACGAAGGAGGTGTTAACACCTTTCCATCTTTCACAACGAAAACATTATCTCCAGATCCTTCACAAACATATCCTTGTTGATTTAACATAAGTGCTTCTAGCACTCCAGCTTGTGCCGCTTCAATTTTTACAAGTACGTTATTTAAGTAATTCATTGACTTAATACGTGGGTCTAATGCATCTGGCGTATTACGTCTTGATGCAACAGACACAACGCTTAGTCCATTATCATAAAATTCCTGAGGGAATAACTTTAATTGTTCTGCAATGATAATTACGCTCGGTTTCACACAGCTTCTCGGATCAAGCCCTAAGTCACCTTTTCCTCTTGAAACAATTAATCGAATGTAGGCATCCGCGTATTCATTTTTTTGCAATGTTTGTAAAACTGCTTCTTCCATTTCATCTACCGTCATTGGAATTGTAAGCAAAATAGATTTCGCGGATTCATATAGTCGTTTCACATGTTCTTTTAAACAAAATACATTTCCTCCGTAACTACGAATCCCTTCAAATACACCGTCCCCGTATAAAAAGCCGTGATCATATACTGAAACAACTGCCTTTTCTTTCTCTACAAATTCCCCATTCATATAAATGTACTGGTTTCCCATCTCACATCGCTCCTCTGTTTTATCTCTATTTTTGCAATCTATTTCTATATCGATTGCTGAGATGAGTATTCTTAACAGAATATTCAGTATAATAACCTTAAAAATATACTCGTCTCAACAATCGATTACTTACACACTTGTAGCAATCCATTGCTGAGACGAGGGAATCGTGGTACCACTCAGCTTCCTTACACTTCTCACGAAATATAAGCTCTGCAAGTCAAATTAGACTTTTGTTTTTCTATCGGAAACAACTCCGCTACTTTTTACTAACTTCAAAAGCAGTGCTCCGAGGTGATCTTCAATGATTCAATTGTTACCACCCTCACAGCCTTTGGGCAGCTCTCTGAAACAATCTTTATCATTTACTCTCCTCTTCCTCGCATCCTTTTATTCTATTTTTAAAATAAAAACTCTCGCCTCAGCAATCAACTACTACAAATTAGTAGCTTTGATTGCTGAGGCGAGAGTTTCGCGTTACCACTCAGCTTCCTTATACTTCTCACGAAATATAAGCTTTGTAGGTCCAATCAGACCTCCGTCCTTTTACCGGAGACGATGCCGCCGCCCTCTACTCAGTTTCCCTTTCGCAAGCGATGCTCCGAGGTGATCTTCAATGATTCGATTGCTACTACTCTCACAGCCTAGGAGTAGCTCTCTGAAACGATCATAATCATCTACTTTCCTCTTCTTTGCATATGTAAAATATAAAGTTAGAAAATTCTTAATTAACTTTTATTTGTTAAACGTATTATAGGACGTTGTTCTTTTCATTGTCAACATATTTTCAGAAAATATTTTCAATAATACATATATTTTTGAATCTTTTTTATTGCGCAATAAAACTTTTTGTATAATACTATATAAAACATATATATTTAGGAGGATTACAGCAATGTCCGAAAAAACATACGAACTCGCAACCTTTGCAGGCGGTTGCTTTTGGTGCATGGTAAAGCCATTTGATGAACTTCCTGGTATTCATAAAGTACGTTCTGGCTATGCAGGTGGCCATGTAGAAAACCCAACATATGAACAAGTAAAAGCTGGTACATCTGGTCATTTAGAAGTTGTACAAATTACATTCGACCCTTCTATTTTTCCATATGAAAAATTACTAGATTTATATTGGCCACAAATCGATCCAACTGATGATGGCGGACAATTCTTTGACCGTGGTCCATCTTATCGCACTGCTATTTTTTATCATACTGAAACGCAAAAAGAGCTTGCTGAAAAATCAAAACAAGCTCTTGCAGAAAGCGGTATGTTTAAAGAGCCAATTGTAACTGGAATTCGCCCGGCTGCACCTTTTTATGAGGCTGAAGAATACCATCAACATTTCTATAAAAAAAATCCAGAGAAATATGCTGCTGAGCAAAAAGAATCTGGTCGTGAAGACTTTATAAAAGAAAATTGGCAAAAAAAATAATAAAAACGCATCGTGCTTTCTTTTCAAAGTGCGATGCGTTTTTATCTTTGAAAAAAGTACCATACAATGATGAGAACAACCGCTGTTAATGTCCAAAGTGCTATCTCGTTTTTCACTCTACTCTTTTTCTTAGTCATTTCATCTCCTCCTAATAGCAATACAACATATTCAAGATTTCCTCTGTTTAATTGTCCATCTTATATACGTGAATACATCCTTACAAATTCTTATAACAAGACCACCAATGATTCCGATTGCAATTGAAATTACTAACGTCTGTCCAAAACTAAAAGATTTTGTATATGTTATGTAGAAAACAATACACACAAGTAAAATATCTGGTAAAGAAAATAAAAGCTTTTTAAACAATTCTTCACCTCTCCTATGCTTTTTTATAACTTATATCGTCTACTGTAGCTTAAAAAAATTCCATTTAGACACTCATTTTACGGAAAAAAATAAGAACCCCTTTTTAAAAGGGATTCTTATCTACATATCCTATTCCATAATTACTCCTAAAATAGAATAATATTACTAGTGATTTATTGTAAATTAACTATTTGCCAGGCAATCGGATGTTACGCCAGCTACTTACATCGCATTGACCGTATGTATTATCACCTACTGCTACCACCGTGCCGTCTGATTTCAGGCCGACCGTATGTGCACACCCCGCCGCTATCGCTACAATATCGTTCCAATCGCTTACATTACATTGACCATACCCATTCGAACCTACTGCCGCTACAGTACCATCTGATTTCAGAGCAATTGTATGATTACTCCCTGCCGCTACTGCCACAATATCTTTCCAGCTGCTTACATCACATTGACCATGTTTATTATTCCCCACGGCCATCACTATGCCATCCGATTTCAAACCAACAGTATGAAGATAACCAGCTGCCAACGCCACAATACCACTCCATTCGCTTACATTGCATTGGCCATATCGATTATTCCCTACTGCCGTCACCGTTCCATCCAATTTAAGACCAACTGTATGCCAGTCACCCAGCGTAGTCGCCACAATATCTCTCCAGCTGCTTATATTGCATTCTCCTTCTTTATTTCGCCCCACCGCTATTACCGTGCCATCCGGTTTAAGACTAATAGTACGACGCCATCCTGCCGCAACCGATACAATATTATGCCAGTCGTTCACATCGCATTGATCATGCTTATTCCATCCCACCGCTTCCACAGTATTATCACATTTCAGAGCGATTGTATGAGCATTACCCGTGTTAGTCGCCATATGAACATTACCCGCTGCGACCGCAACAATATCATTCCAGCCACTTACATTGCATTCTCCTTCTTTATTTCGCCCCACTGCTACTACCGTTCCATCTGATTTCAGAGCAACTGTATGACCCCGACCTGCCGCTATCGTGTCTTTAGGCCACCGTTTCACTTTTAACATCTCTTCTTTCGGTGAAATGTAATTCATGTTTTACCTCCTTGCATATAAGCAACTATGTCCAAATTGATATTTTTATCAAATTTCATTATAAATGACATGACTTTTTTTATAAATTTACAACTATAAAAGAATCCCATTATTACTTTTTCAAAAAATAAAAACCTCCAGTTCACATACTAGAGGTTCCTTCTTTATTTCTTCAATCGTTCAATAAAATCGTTCAATTTATCAAGTGATTTCATATTCTGATTACAAGCTACACCATCTTTGCAAATATAGTTTCCCTTTCTAACGAAAGTTCCTGGTACATCACCTTTAATTTCAACTAAAAACATTCCTACTTCTTCATGCCCATGACATAATGAACAAATGCTTTTTTTATTTAAACTTTGGAACGTACCTTGCAGACCAACAAACTTATTTTTATCATTTTTCGCTATAATAAATTTCCTGCTTGACCCTTTATCAATCCAGCTTAAATAAGATAATTCTTTCATATCCAGTTCTTCCATATCAGGAAGTTTTAACTTTTTCGCTTTAGGAAATAATTTTTTTAATGTTTGCGCTGTAACTTCCTGAAACGGAATGACATACGGATTTATTTTCATTAAAAACGATTCTGCATCTTCTCTATTTTGAACTGTTAATACCGTATCAATTAACTCTTTCTGTTCATCCGTTAAATTCTCAAATACATGTATTATCTTTTCAATCGCAAGTGATTTTAACGCTTGAATTACACCTCTATCATTTGCCGTTGCATGCCCATTTGCTAAAATATAAGCTTGTGATTTTATAAAATTATATTGATCACTTCTAATAAAAGCTTCCATCTTTATCACTCCATACAAATTGTTGATCTAGTTTTATTGTATACAAAGATTCAGCTTTTTGATATGTAAAAGATAACTTAGAAACGAATATTACATACTTCGATTATGTTCTACCGCTTCATTTCCTGACAAAAGAAACCATCGTCTGTTTTCCATTCTGCATATAATACATCCTCAAATTTAGTAATCCCTTTTTGCTTTATTTGTTTATACAGCCATCCTTCATCAAAGCCAGCTTCTCTCAAATTATCCTTCACTACTTTTCCATCACTAATTAATGAAATCGGTAAGTATACAGGCTTATGTTTTAAACTTAAATCATTTATAGTGGGTGATTCGTATTTGCTTTTCTTCAGAACGCTTATGTTTCCATTAGGTTCCAAAATCATATATTCAACTTCTCTGATTGAAAATATGTCTTTTTGTTGCCTAAGCATTTGTTGTAGTTGATTAATATCCAAATGATTTGAACTTAATTGTTCCCGATCAATATATCCATTACGGATAATGATTGAAGGGGAGCCTTCAAAAAAACTTCTCGTCCCTCTAAATTTTTGTGTTATCACTTCTATTGAATAGATTAACACTACCCATACAAGTACTGCATATAAAATAGACCATATTTTTATTTTCGGATCATATATAGTATTTCCGACTAATTCTCCGAGAACAATGGCAGAAATAAAATCAAATGGCGTTAACTGAGATATTTGTGTCTTCCCTAATATTTTAGTAGCAATCAATAGCACAAAAAAACCAAAAATAGTTCTATCGTTATTTGTCCTAAATGATTCATATATGCTCACCTTTCTGCTTTTCACTCAAACGCTCTATATTCTAGTAAAAAAACGGCACATTTTTTCTATTATCTTGTCCATTCATACACAATATATCCGATACATACAAAGCAAAAAGAGTCTAGTTCAAAATAATATTTGAACTAGACTCTTTTATCTTCATTTAGTATACACTATCTTTTTAATCGTTTCTCCGGAAAGAAAATACTCCTCTGCAAGTTGATGAACGGAAATCCCACTTTTAAACGCTTCTTTAATCGCTTTATTTCTTTCATCTAATTGTTTTCTTCCTCCAGATCGTGTACCCCATTTATAACGTTTTGTTTCTTGTTTTGGAATGTAAATTGTTTCACCTTGTATATACTTTTGAATTTCAATAATTAAACTTTCTGGTAAAACCGTCGCAGCTTTAACGTATTTCATTTCTGCTCGCCCCTTATTTTTTATGGTTCATTTCAATAAGGTGCAAAGCCAAATATAAAAAATGATACGAGCTCATTTAGGCGATTGTATATTACTTGTCTACCTCACGCAAAGTATCGCCATTTCCATACTTGGCTTTGCATGAGACGTTGCAGTGTCCGGCAATTGAATTATAATCGCCATTTAAACACCTCCTAATATACCTTTTGCATTTTATTATATGATAAATTCCTTCCCCTTGCATCCACATCCTTTTTAAAGCATGAAATTACTTAGTTTGATATAATACTTTTTAGTCCAATCCAAAAGTATAGTGAGGTCGCTTTATGAAAAAGAAAATAATCATTATAGTCGTTACATTATTCATTATTACTGTAGCATTATTTGGAACATACAAATTGATGAACGCAAGAAGTTTTCAATTGTTTGGAGATTTAACAAACCGAGTAGAAACAAATGAAAAAATGATTGCTTTAACTTTTGATGATGGCCCTACTAACAATGTAAAACAAATATTACCGCTACTAGATACATACAATGCAAAAGCTACATTCTTTTTAATCGGAAATGAATTAGAGAAAAACCTATCGTTAGGAGAAGATATCGTACAATCTGGACACCAAGTTGGAAACCATACATACTCTCATAACAGAATGGTTTTTAAAACACCTTCTTTTATTAAAGAAGAAATAGAAAAAACGAATGCATTAATCCGCCAAACAGGATATACAGGCGAAATTGATTTTAGACCACCTAACGGAAAAAAGCTAATTGGTCTGCCCTATTATTTAAATAAAAATAATATCGAAACAATCACATGGGACCTTGAACCTGATACTTTTTATAAATCTGTGGCCGATAAAATTGAATATGTTGCTAAAAACGTAAAACCAGGTTCTATCATTTTACTGCACTCTATGTATGATGAGTCTAATGAAAATTTACAGACCATTGAAGGTATTTTAGACTCATTATCTAAGAAGGGCTATCAGTTCGTAACAGTAAACGAACTGCAAAAAAAGAGCAAAATAAAAAGGTAGCGTATCATAGAGCGATGCGCTACCTCTCTTTTTATATAATTCCAAGTACATTTAGGAATACGATAATAATCGCAATTGGTGCAATATAGCGAAGTAAGAATAACCATAATACGAATAATTTATAGCCTTTATTTTTACTTACACCCAGCTCTTTCATTAATACATCTTTCTTCATCTTTAACGGAACAAAGATAGAAACTAATAAAACACCAAGTGGCATTAATACGTTACTAACTGCATAGTCCGATAAATCAAAAATAGTCTTTCCAAAAATCTTCAGATCACTTAATATACCAAATGATAATGCTGATGGTACTCCAACAACGAAGATTAATAATCCAACGATTAAAGCCATTTTTTCACGTTTCCCTTTACCTTTTGCAGTTAAAGACGCAACGCTAATTTCTAACATCGAAATTGCTGATGTAATAGTAGCAAAGAAGAATAGTAATAAGAAAACGATGAAGAATAATTTTCCGAACGCCATTTTACTGAAAATAGCTGGCAATACGATAAATAATAGTCCTGGTCCTTGAGATGGTTCCATTCCAAATGCGAATACAACTGGGAATATCGCAAGTCCTGCAAGTAATGTAATAACGAGCGTTAAAGCTACGATAGAAAATGCTGAACGCGGTAAACTTTCTTCTTTCGGTAAGTATGAGCTATACGTTACCATAACGGCTACACCGACAGATAACGAGAAGAACGATTGCCCCATCGCATATAAAATAATTTCTGACGTTACGTTTGAGAAATCAGGTTGTAAGAAGAAGCGAACTCCTTCTCCAGCACCATCTAATGTAAGTGCACGAACAATTAAGACAAAGAATAAAACGAATAGTGCTGGCATGAAATATTTATTTACTTTTTCAACACCATTTTGTACACCTTTACTTACGATGAAAATAGTAATAAGGATGAATAATAGCTGTGATCCAACTGCTAAATACGGATTGGAAATGATTTCACCGAACGTAGCTTCGTACGCCCCATTTCCTTCCCATAGTCTACCTGTAATTGCATTCCATAAATATAGTAAAATCCACCCCCCTACAACACTGTAGAAAGAAAGTAATATGAAACATGTTACAATCCCCAACTTACCTAACCACGGCCATAGCGTTTTAGGTGCAATTTCTCTGTACGCATCGACGGCCTCTTTTTGTGTACTTCTTCCAATAACGAATTCGGCTAATAATAGCGGTAAACCAATTAATAATGTGAAACCGATGAAAATAAGGAAGAACGCGCCGCCTCCTCCGATGCCGGCCATATACGGGAATTTCCAAATCGCTCCAAGACCAATTGCTGAACCTGCTGCAGCTAATACGAAACCTAATTTCGACGTCCATTGCTGTGAATTCATTTGTTAATCTCCTCTCTTTATCTTTTTCTGTGTTACAATCCGGTATTTATATTGTTCTATCCATACTCTTTTCTAATACGTCCACTTCCTCCCTAATAATAAAAAACGCCCCTACGTAAATACGTAGGGACGACAAAAATATCGCGGTACCACCCTAGTTATGAAGATACAACAAAAGTAAGACCTAAATAAAAAACGTCCCTACGCAAATACGTAGGGACGATAAAATATCGCGGTACCACCCTAGTTATGAAGCCACACCAAAGTTAGGACCTAAATAAAAAACGTCCCTACGTAAATACGTAGGGACGATAAATATCGCGGTACCACCCTAGTTGTGAAACAATCTTCACCACTTTATTTGATAACGGTATAAACTACCGTCTTTCATTTCCTCAAAATATGAGATTTATGAAAGATGCTCCAGGACGAACTTCATGAATAATCTATATACTGATTCACACCAACCATCAGCTCTCTGAAATAGGGAGATTTTCACTACTATACCCTTTCATTGCCCAAATATTATTTTCCGAATTGATTACTATCATTTTTATCACACATTAAAAATAGTGTCAACTTATATTTTGAATTTTTATGTATTACATTCTATTTAAAAATTCAAAATATGACTTTTGAATGCATAGTATTCATACATTTATGGTTTATACTGTATTAACTTCTTTAACGGGTTTATAGTAGTATACGATAAATGCAAGGCAGCACGAGTAGGAGGAAAGAATTTTGTCTACTTCAAAAGTTTTAAAAGGTACGGCTTTATTAAGCGGTGCCACAATGATTTCACGTATTTTAGGGTTTATATATTTTTTCCCCTTTCAATTATTAGTTGGAACGCAAGGGGTCGCTTTATACGGATATGCATACTCTTGGTACGGTATTTTATTAAGCTTTTCAACAGCTGGTATTCCTATTGCCGTCTCCAAATTTGTTGCAAAACATAATGCACTTGGTGATTATAGTACAAGTAAAAAATTATACAACTCTAGCGTAAAATTGATGTTATTTATGGGCTTTTTAGGATTTTTAATTTTATTTATTGGAGCACCGTACATATCACAATTTATTATTCGCTCGAAAACACCCGATCCACAATTTATCGCCGACGTAACACTTACAATGCGAGCATTAAGTTTCGCGCTTATTATCGTACCAGCTATGAGTGTTACACGTGGTTATTTCCAAGGTTTTCAACATATGAAACCAAGTGCTGTTTCTCAAGTTGTGGAACAAATCGCACGCGTTGTTTTCATTTTAGTTGGTAGTTTTATCGTCTCAAAACTATTAGGGGGTTCAGTAGCTTCTTCTGTTGCAGTTGCTACGTTTGGTGCTGTTATCGGGGCACTTGCCAGCGTCTCTATTTTAATGATGTACTGGAAAAAAATATAATGGATTAAAACCTCCTGAAGGTGAATCAAAGTCAAGGGCATCCGATATTCCATTAAAAAATATTTATATAGAATTACTTCGATATGCGATCCCAATTGTATTTGTCGGTATTGCAATTCCGCTCTATACGTTAGTAGATCAATATACTGTAGCTGATGTACTTAGAGCGATGGGAGAGCCTTTAGAAACCGCGAATGCAGTTTTCGCTTATATAACGAACTATGCACAAAAGTTAATTATGATTCCCGCTTCACTTGCAACCGGATTCTCATTAACGATAATTCCAGCTATAACGAAATCATTTACAAGTGGGAAGCTAGATGAATTACAAGGACAAATTTCAAAGATATTTCAAGTGTTGTTATTCTTCACTATCCCAGCCGCATTCGGCCTAGCTAGTATCGCTTACGATGCATTCCGCATGGTTTATGTAAATCCTGAAATTGCACTTGGTGGATCACAATATTTAATTTCATTTGCACCTTCTGCTGTATTAAGTGCGATTTTCACAGTTTCAGCTGCTATATTACAAGGAATTGATTATCAAAGAAAAACAATGATTGCATTCTCAGTCGGTATTCTCGTTAAAATTGTGGTGAACACACCACTTCTACACTTATTCGGTGGACATGGTGCTGTACTTGGAACAATTCTTGGATATCTCGTTTCAAATATTATTATGCTGTACTGCATCGTTAAGTTCGCGAAATTCAAAATTGGTGAAACAGCAAAAACAGTATTTCTAATTACAATTTACTCCGCAGCAATGTCTGCTGTTGTAATTGCATTAAGAGCATTTATAAGCTGGATTATTCCTGGCCAATCTTATATAGAATCACTAATCATTGTGTTTATATGCGCCGCAGCAGGAGGACTTGTTTATCTTTTATTCGTACTAACGAGTGGACTTGCTTCGCATATTCTCGGTGATCGTATTCAACGTTTACCTGTATTAGGAAAGTTAGTAAAATAAAAAAACAAGAGATGTAACGCGTTGTTACATCTCTTGTTTTTTTACTTCGCATATTGAATGCGCTTTTGTTGTTCAGCAATATTTAATTCTGGAGCATATTGTTCTACTAAATGTAATACCTCTTCGATTAACACTTCTAACTCCTGTACACTATACTCCGGTTCCCCTATCAGCGTATTCGCCATACGCTCATATAGATTTTCAGGTTTAATACTCATTCGTTCCACATTATATGGCATCCATTTAAATGCAGGATGATGCACGTACATTCGGTTCATTCCAAATAAGACCCCAAATATATTTCTTTGTACTTCACAAATAACATCATAAAGCATAAGCCAATCCTTTCGTTTCAAAAGAGCCTCTCGATTATGCCATCGATTGCTTAACCAAAGATTTTCTGAAATCATCCTTTTCGCCAGTTCTTCTGGATATGCTTCAATTCTATCTTTTAGAGCATATACTTTTACTTCTCCATACAAACTCACACCATCATGAACAGATGATACAATACACTGTTTTTCATAATTAATATCATACTGCTCTACAACTTCTGAAATAACCTTTTCTACTGTCACTGTTAAAAAATTACTAATCTCTAGTTTAATTCCTTCTTTCGTCAAATATGTTTCCGACCATTCTTCTTCCTCGTAAGGATGATATGACAAAATCGTTCCACCAATATTGTTAATAGGCCCTTGACGATCCTCATCCTCTGGCGGTGCTGACCATAAAATATGTAATTCAATATCAGAATGTTCGTCCTCTAATTTTCTTGCTACTGAACCCGCTAAAATAATCGCTTCGACTTTCGGGTTTTGCCTATAAATCTCCGACATTTCTATCGCTTTCTCTTTTAATCCCATTTTATTTCCCCCTAAAATTGCAGTACTCCCCTTACTTTTCATTTATCTATTTCGATATTACACATTATATTGCCTTTTCAAATTCCTACCAAATTATATTTCTACCCAATAACGCTGAACAATTTCACCAGTATTAGAAGAAATCACTTCATTTTCTAACACACCGCCAACCTTTTGAATCGTTTTAGCAGAGCCAATATTAACTTTGTCACAAGTTATCAACACTTTTTTCAATCCTAATTTTTCCGCTTCAGCTAATGAAAGTTGAAGTTGCTCCGTCGCATAGCCTTGACGACGTTTATTAGGATGCACACTATAACCAATATGACCGCTTTCCAGCAATAATTCTGGATTTAACCGGTGTCGAATATTCACAAAGCCTATTATTTTTCCGTTATCAACACTTAAAAACTGACTAGACGGCACTCGATTAAATGGTAAGTTTTTACCTTCTTTTTGTATACTCACTTTTTCAAACCATTCATCAAGAGAATCAAAATTTTGTAAAGAACAACTACCGTGCGGTTCTTCTCCTGAATTTAAAAATGCCCGCCGATACTCCATAATTTGTTCGCTATATTCGTATGTTGGTTTCAATAGCTTCATTGTCATTCTCCCCACTCGCCCATTCTCTATTTTTCTAAAAGAAACACCTTAATAGAGGATTTTCATCCTTACTATTAAGGTGTTTCTAGCACTTTTATTCAAATAATCCCATACTTAAATAGCGTTCCCCTGTATCAGGTGCAATACATAAAACTTTTTTACCCGCGCCTAGACGCTTCGCTATCATAATTGCTGCGTAAACAGAGGCTCCTGAAGATGGCCCTACTAGTAGTCCTTCTTGTCTTGCTAAGTTTCTCATTGTCGTTAATGCCTCTTCATCTGCAATTTGAATAATTTCGTTATACACTTCTGTATTTAAGTTTTTCGGAATAAAACCAGGACTTGTTCCTACTAGTTTATGAGGGCCTGGAACACCGCCAGATAACACTGGGGATCCTTTCGGTTCTACTACTGCAATATATAAGTTTGGTAGTTTCTCTTTTAACGTTTCACCGGTCCCTGTAATTGTTCCACCCGTTCCCGCCGTTGCTACAAATGCATCAAGCTCTCCATCCATTTGTTCATAAATTTCAAGTGCAGTCGTATAACGATGAATATTCGGATTTGCTGGGTTTTCAAATTGCTGCGGAATAAAACTATTTGGAATTTCTTTTTGTAACTCTACCGCCTTCGCAATTGCTCCTGGCATTCTTTGTTCAGCTGGTGTTAAAACTACTTCTGCTCCGTATGCTTTCAATAAATTAATACGCTCTTTGGACATATTATCTGGCATAATTAAAATCGCTTTATATCCTTTAGCAGCTGCATTCATCGCTAAGCCAATTCCGGTATTTCCACTTGTCGGTTCAATAATTGTATCACCAGGTTTTATAAGTCCCTTTTCCTCAGCGGCATGAAGTAAATTATAGGCTGCACGATCTTTCACACTGCGAGATGGATTAAACATTTCCAGTTTTACATACACATCCGCTGCGTCTTCTGGAATAAATTTAGATAATCGAACAACAGGTGTATCTCCTATTAATTCTGTAACGTTTTCACATAATTTCATAGCGCATCTCCTATTCTATCGTTTTCTTATCATTTGGCAGTAACCATGAAGTTAGTCCAATTAATGGTAAACAACTACATAATAGCATAATAAATTGAAGGCTATACATATCAGCTAATTTTCCAAGGACTACAGCACCTAATGCTCCAAGGCCAAACGCAAGGCCGACAATTAATCCCGATACCATTCCCACTTTCCCCGGGACAAGCTCTTGTGCGTATACAACGATTACACTAAAACTACTTGAACTAATAAAACCGATACATAAAAATAACGGTACAACCCACACGAGCGAAACGTGAGGTAGTAAAAGTGCAAGCGGCGCTGAACCGAGCATTGAAAATACAATTATCTTTTTCTTACCGAATTTATCTGCTAACGGACCACCAAAGAAAGTACCTAATACACCAGCAATCATAAAAGCAAAGACGAAATACTGTGCGTTTTTTATAGATAAGCCGTAATGCTCTATTAAATAGAATTGATAGAAATTCCCGATACCAGCACCGTACCAAGAACGTACAAATGTTAGAAAAACAAGAAGTATAATAACAAATTTAATATGCGTACTTACAATCGCATTTTCAGCCTCAAGTGCAGCCCTCTTTTTCCTTCTTACAGCACCAGTGGCTAATTCACTTTTATACCAATTTGATACGAAAATTAGTAATACAATTCCTACTGCTGCAAAGGCTGTAAAACCTAAAGAACCAATTTGACCAAGCGGGACGAAAATTAATGCTGTAAAAATAGGGGCTAGAGAATTCCCTGTGTTTCCTCCCACTTGATAAATCGCTTGTGCTAAACCACGTTTGGCACCTGCCGCCATATAAGCAACGCGGGCACCTTCAGGATGAAAGACCGCGGAACCTAATCCAATAAATAAAACAGAAATAATAACAATAATAAAGTTCGGAGCAAACGCGAGCCCAATCATCCCAAGCATGCTCGAAAACATACCGAGCGGTAATAAAAATGGTGACGGCTTCTTATCCGAATACATACCAAAAACCGGCTGCATAATCGATGACGTCATATTTAACGCGAACGCAATCCACCCTACTTGCATATAAGATAAATTCATCGTTTTTTCCAAAATAGGAAACAACGCTGGTACAACCGCTTGCATCGAATCATTCAAAAAATGTCCGAAACTAATCGCAAATAATATTCGATATATCGTCGGTGTTTCCACTGTACTTTTTTGTGAAACTGCCTGCATATATGAATCTCCCCTTTCTGTACAAAATATATATTTATTACAGTAGGTGTAATAAATTCTGATTTTTGAAACATTTCTATTCTATACTGGTTTCGTTTCTTTTTCCAGAAATTCAACTTCTAAAAAAATATATTTTTTCTATATGCTTTGTCGGATTTATTTATATGAACTCTCTGTATTTTCTTTTATACTGGGACAGGACGAAGGAAAGGGGGCCAACTATGAAGAAAAAGGCGATCCTAAAAAAAATATTAGGATCGCCTTTTCTATTAAATAGCAAAGCGCTTATACTTCTCGTAATCACTCGTCTTACATTCTAGTTCCATTTTCGTACCTTCGTTTTCATAACTCGTAGATAAAACGTGTGCATGATTGTTGAAATAAGAAACTACCTGTCCTTGATCATATGGAATTAACATTTCACACTTCGTATACTCTTTATAAATGTGTGAGCGAACCATTTCTACAAGCTCTTCAATTCCAACATGTTTCTTCGCAGATAGATAAACACGATCTTCTTGCACTTTCGGAATTTCAACATCTACTATATCTGATTTGTTGTATGCATAAATCGTCGGGATATTTTCCACGCCAATTTTCTTTAACGTTTCATTTGTAATATCAATTAATTGCTCATAATTAGGATTTGAGTAATCTACGACGTGAATGAGTAAATCTGCTTCCGCCACTTCCTCCAGCGTTGAACGGAATGCTTTCACAAGATGATGCGGTAATTTACTTACAAATCCAACAGTATCCGTTAATAAAAATGATTTATTATCCGGCAAATCAATATTTCGTACAGATGTCTCTAATGTCGCAAATAACATATCTTTTTCAAATACTTGTTTTTCTACAGTACCATTAAAAATTTCAAGCATTGTATTCATTATTGTTGATTTACCTGCATTCGTATATCCTACTAATGACACAACTGGAATTTCATTTTTCTTACGTTGTTTACGCTGCGTTTGACGCTGTGCAACAAGTGCCTCTAATTCTTTATTTAGAGCTGCAATTTGTTCTTCAATTTTACGACGGTCTAATTCCAACTTCTTCTCACCGACACCTTTATTTTTCGTGCCAACTCCCCCGCTCTGTCTTCCTAACGATTCACGAAGACCGATTAAACGAGGCATCATGTACTGAAGATGGGCCACTTCTACTTGCAACTGTGCTTCTTTCGTTTTCGCACGCTGCGCAAAAATATCTAAAATTAAAATGGTACGATCAATTACTTTACAATCTAAATCCTCTTCTAAGTTTCGAATTTGAGAAGGAGATAATTCATCATTAAAGATAACCATATTCGCATCGGCTTCTTTCACATACGCTGCTACCTCTTCAATCTTCCCTTTTCCAATATAATGCGACGGATTTACTCGTTGTAAATTTTGCGTCACTTGACCGATTACTTCCACATCACAAGCTTCCGTAAGATTCGCTAACTCTTCCATCGAATACGCAAAATCAGCTTCATTACCTAAATTTACTCCAACTAATATTGCTCTTTGTAATAATTCTTCCATATATTTATTCCTCCATTTCGATTACGCAAAATAAAAAACACAGGTCACTGCCTGTGTTTTCGTAAACGGATAAGGGTTCACCAAAGAAACAGGAGAAAACTATACTTTCATCCTATCTCATATTAAGTCCCAAGATCATATACGTATCCACAACAAGCATTTACCTATACAATCCCATTCTATTTATAAAGGCAAAACAAAAAGAGGGCGTATTCGTCCCTCCCTCTTTTTCACATATAAGCTTAATAAAGGGTTCCTTTAAAATAGGCAGACCAATCCCGTTCACTCTGCACACAGACAGAGCCTTTGAGCGCTATTCAATTATTGGCACAAAGTATTGAGACGTAATCTGATTAAGATCAAAGGAAGCCCCTCCGTTCATTTTAAGTTACATAAAGTGTAGCATAAGTAATTCGCTTTCACAAGATTAAACCACCTATAGAAACAGAAAGAAAATCTTTGTATTTTTACTTTAATCGTCATTTTTTGCGAGTTCTTCTTACAATAAAAATCACAACAGCTACTATCAGTAACAGACCTATAGAAAGAGTAACAACTTGCCACCAACTGAAAGCGTCCACCATCTCACCTTTTAAATTCACTTTCTTCGTTGGAATAGATTCTTTTGCAATATGATTTAAAGCATTTCTCTTCAGCTCTGCTTCATCTAATCTCTGTGTTCCACTACAAATAGATGTCTCTAACTTTTCCTCTCCTCTATAAGAAGAAAAGACTAAATATTCTCCTCCCTCTGCAAAACGAAATGTACAGCTACCAAAACTTGTATATATAATAATTTGCGAAGAAGTTGTCCCTTTCCAAATTTTCTTCACTTCAAATAATGTTTTCATTTCCCCTTCTTTCTCTTGAACTTCTAATACCTTACCTTCAAACACTACATCATTTTTTTGTAACCGCTCTTCTGGTGATGCTTTAGTACAATCACAAGCATAAGACTTCTCTGATAAAATAAAATAAGTAAAGCTACAAATTAAAACAAGAGACAATACATATACGATTCTTTTCAAGAATCTCAAACCCCTTCACATTATCAATTTTAGAAGCTTTCCGTATATTATTTTTACGTCATTCGCCAAATTCCTCCATAGTGAATTAAACATTATCGTTTCAATACAATAAAAGTCTTTATTGACATTTTTATAACCTGATATTAGTATCAGGTTATAAAAATAAGTTAGGAGATGTTCCTATGAATTCTAAATCTCGTATTACTGCAATCGGTACTTATGTTCCAAAGCAAATATTGTCTAATAACGATTTAGAAAAGATGGTCCATACGAATGATGAATGGATTGTGCAAAGAACGGGAATGAAGGAAAGAAGAATCGCTAGTGAAGAAGAATACTCCTCTCACTTAGCCATTAAAGCAATTGAGAATTTATGTAAAACATATAAGAAAAACTTAGAAGATGTCGACTGTATCATTGTCGCTACAACTACTGCTGACTTTGTTTTCCCTAGTGTTGCTTGCCAAATACAACAATACTTCAACATACCTCATACACTAGCTTTTGATTTAAATGCTACTTGCGCTGGCTTCACTTATGGATTACATGTCGGTAACAGCTTAATTACTACTGGTGCCCATCAAAAAGTACTAGTCGTAGCGGCTGAAACACTATCTAAAGTTACTGATTACACCGATAGAACGACCTGTATTTTGTTTGGTGATGGTGCTGGAGCTATTTTATTAGAAAAAGACGAAAACAAACCAAGCTTTGTCGCTACTCACATGGGAACAAACGGTGATGGCGGCATTCATCTGTACAGAACAAATTTATCCACTACTATGAATGGCACACCACTGCAAACAAATGAAAAAATCGTTCAAAATGGAAGAGAAGTGTATAAATGGGCAACACGCACAGTGCCAGCCGGTATAAAAAAACTATTACATGCCGCAAATATGCAAGTACATAATATTGACTGGTTCATACCACATAGTGCTAACTTACGAATGATTGAATCTATTTGTGAGAAATCCGAAATATCTATTCAAAAAACATTAACGAGTGTGGAATATATGGGGAATACATCTTCCGTCTCCATTTCACTCGCTTTAGATCTAGCTAGAAAAGAAGGAAAATTAAATAATGGAGATACACTTTTACTGTACGGATTTGGTGGGGGCCTTACACATTTAGGGCTTATTGTGGAGTGGAATTTAGATTGAATATATGAAAAGAGGTTCTAGTTACTTCCTAGTACCTCTTTTCACTTCACGAAATTAAACTACTTTTTTTCCGCTATATATATGATGGCTAATAATCTTTACAATCAAAAAATATTGTTCAATGTATCAATCAAACATGCAATATGATATATCCCCTTCAAAATAAATTAATTAATGTTATATTTTTCTCAAAAATGATATATTTATATGGCACTAATATTATTTATTTATCTTTATAAAAGGAGAGATCGAAGTTTATGAGTTCTGAAAAAAAATCCACTGGCATAAAAGCAATTGTAGGTGGTTTTATCGTAGGTGGCGCCGCCCTATTTGGTTTTTTAAATGATGGTATAAGTGTTCTCGAGAAAGCTTTCCCTAAGAGTTCTCCCGCAGAATCTTCGCAGCAACAAAAAGAAATTACAACAAACATAAAAGAGTTTTCTAACTCCGAAATCGATAGCTTTATAAAAGACTATAATCTCGCAAGTGTAAATGCCCTAAATAACAAAAAGTTTTCTGAGGTTAAAGATTATTTAGATCCTACAGGAGATATGTATAAGAAACAGCAGGGTGAGATTGAAGAAAACGTCATAAAACAAACTATACAAAAAAATACAAAGACAGAACTAGAAAAAGTGAAAAAAGTAAATTCTACTACATATAAAGTTTCTACGTACGAAGAATACTTGATATACAAAAAAAATAATGAGGAAACAATCGATCAACATTACCATGAATATACACTCATTGTTGATAAAAACAACAAACTTAAAGTAAGTGAACATACCATGCCTAAATCTAAGTAGTTTTCCGCAACTCAAAGAGGCGTACCATTCTTTTCATACAAATTTATATCATGCTTTCGTTCTCAATTGAAAACAAACGAAAAAAGAACTTATGAAAAACTCCTAGGCAGTCCTAGATTTCTAGAACTGCCTTTTATATACCTAATTCCCATCTTTTAGTTTGTTAAAAATCACTATATTCAAAGCAAACTCACCTCAAGCCTTATATTCTCTGTTTTGCACTTCCCTGAGACCATATCACTACTGGAATGAGTATGAAAGCTAACACTCCTCCCGCTAATGATAATGCGGCATAACTGGAATTAGCTACTACCATTCCTGACATCGCTCCACCTGAAGCTCCGGCTAACGCAATAAAAACATCTATTTTCCCTTGTGTTTTAGCACGTGTAGAAGGAGTTGTGGAATCAACGATTTGTGCTGTTCCACTTATTAAACCGAGGTTCCATCCTAATCCAAGTAAAGAAAGAGCAACAATTAATAATAGTAAAGAATTACTTGGTGCTATCGCAGCTATTACACCCGCTGCAAGTAAAATCACCCCACCAGCTATACTCATCGTAGTTCGGCCAATTTTATCAATTAACATTCCCGTAATGAGAGATGGAAGATACATTGCACCTACATGAAAACCGATTACAAGGCCTACTGCACTTAAACCATGACCGTGGTGTCCCATATGAACTGGCGTCATCGTCATAATCGCAACCATCACTATTTGAGTAAGTATCATAACAATTGCTCCAACAGTAACACCACGCTTATTTTCTATCATTTCTTCTGTTACTGGTCGCCCTTTATATGTATGTTCTTGTTTATATGTTTCTATTATGTTAGCAATAATTAACGGATCTGGACGAAGCATAACAAATAGGACAAGACCCGCTAGTATAAATGCAGCTGCCGATAATATGAACGGACCAGCAAGTTCAGGAATTCCAATTGAATGAGCAAACCTTCCCATTACACCTACTAAATTTGGACCTGCAACTGCACCAAAAGTCGTCATTACCATCGTAATACTAATAGCAGTTGCTCGTTGTTTCTTATCTGCTAAATCGGTACCAGCATAACGAGCTTGTAAATTCGTCGCTGTACCTGCACCATATATGAGTAAAGAGACTAGTAATAGAATAATATTATTTGTTAAAGCAGCTAATACAACTCCAATAGCCCCTAGTCCCCCTACTATAAACCCTGTTGCAAGTCCTATTCGGCGACCATATTTTTGCGATAACTTCCCAACAAAGAAAGCCGCTACAGCGGATCCCATTGTAAACATAGCAGCCGGTAATCCTGCATATGCATCTGTCCCAAGCATTTGCTGCGCAAGAAGTGCACCTACTGTAATTCCAGCAGCTAATCCCGCTCCGCCAAACATTTGTGAAATACTTACGATTACTAAGGTTCGTTTATATAATTTTTGTTGCTCTTCTTCTGTGTACATATGGTTATTTACTGAAGTTTCCGCCTTACCTAGCATTTTCTCACCCTCCTTTTGAAATTAATTCCTCTTGTTAATGTACTATAATTATTGTTTCATATTCAATGACAATTGTATTCGTTACTTGAACGACACTCTCATTGATCCATCTAATATAAGTACATTCTAACTAAAAAAGCTGTCCCATAGTTTAGTTTCACCTACTTACGGGACAGCTCCTCCTCATGTTTCATACCTACCTCTAATAATGACAAAATCTCTCTATGCTATTTAACCCCTACATCTTGCACAGATTTAATTTCCTTTTTCTTACCTTCTTTTATTTCATAGTAATAAGAAGGTAATTCTATATTATGTTCTAAGAAATAATCCTCAATTAATGAAATAATCACTTTCAATGTTTTCAAACGAGCGTATAATTTATCATTACTCGCAATAATATTCCATTTAGCATTCGGTTTATCTGTGTTTTCAAACATGTCTTCCGTTGCTTCAACATACTCATCCCATTTTTCTCGATTACGCCAGTCTTCATCTGTAATTTTCCATCTTTTAAGAGGGTTGTTCTCTCGCTCTTTAAATCGTTTCAACTGTTCGTCTTTACTAATGTGATAGAAAAACTTTCCTATTATGTAATGATCATCTGTTAATAACTTCTCAAAATCATTAATTTCACCATACGCTCTCGTCCACTCTTCGTTTGTAGCAAAACCTTCAACACGTTCAACTAATACACGCCCATACCAAGAACGGTCGAATATAGTAATTTGCCCATATTGAGGAAGCTTCCGCCAAAAACGTTGCAAATAATGATACCGTTTTTCATGTGGAGCAGGTGCGCCAATTGGATTTACTTGAAATCCACGCGGATCAAGATGTTCCGTCACTCGCTTAATTGCTCCGCCTTTACCTGCTGCATCCCAGCCTTCCATAACGAGCATAACAGCGATTTTTTCTTCTTTTAAAATTTGCTGTAGTGCTAATAAGCGCATTTGATATTTTTCGAGTTTCTTATTGTACTTAGATTTTGATTCAATTCTTTTCGTTACATCTACTTTAGCAAGATGCTCTTTTTCCATCAAACGAATCCCCCTTGTTATATGACAATGTTATTTTAACATATTCATTGGTAATTTTTTCATATTTTTATTCTTTTGATTCATACGTGGGAATCTTCATCTTCAGTTTAATAAATTGATACAAAGGCGATATATACATACCAACAAACATATGTAATTGAACGCTAGACACAAAAAATGCTGTGTAGAAAAATCTCTACACAGCTTCCTTATCTAATTCCCCTTAATATATCACTTTAATAGCATTTATCTTTTGACACATCCACTTATACTACAAACTAATTACCGGTGGAATACCTGCTTCCGGTAAAAAATAAGCAAACACTGTAAAGCCGATAATTAATATTGCAAATAACGACGTTTCAACTCCAACCGATATTGTTAGAAAAATAGCATTCGAACCTTTTCTTACAGAACGAACAATCGAATATATCCCAAAGAAAAGACTTAATATTGCTACACTTATATACACAACTACTGCATACCAAGGATTAACTTCCAATAAAACACCCGAAATAAATATATACAAAAATAATAATTGTAGAAAAATACTACTCCCCGTACTTACTAGTACTTTCAATATAATGTTCTCCCTTACAATTCACTCTGACTGGATTTGATGTGTATCAACATATGGATCGCGTATATACCAACTATTAAGCAGACGTGCCAAGTATAACCGTAGCGAATACTATAATGATTCCTAAGCCGAGACTCATACCTCTACCCCCTTACATTATATGGTATATTTTCTCGAACAGAGCGAATAATAACAAATAACTTTGTTAAAGAATGGGGGTTTTTCAAAATGAAACGAAAAATAATATCTCTTTTCGTCCTTATATGTTTAGCACTACCAATGCAAGCTAGCGCATACACATTTCAATCACTACCAATTGCGTCAAAGTCTAAACAGTGGTATATCGAAATTGACAAATCTCATAACTCAAACAAGCAAGCGGCGCAACCAAAACACGGTGTATATGATACGTATAGTTTATTCGTAAAAAACATCGGTAATGATGTCTCGAATGTATCAGTGGAAATACTTGATAACACACCTACATCTAAAGCTACTTTTAATCCTACTACAATAAATAACAACGTTTCAAAAAGTCATACAAGCTTTGACTACATGGTATTCCCATTAGACTTTAATAGCCATAATTTCAAAGTCGTTATTACTTGGGAAGAAAAGAATTTCTCTTACAACGGTCATCCGGTAAATGAGGGTAAAAAAATGAAACAAACATTTGTATTTAATGAAGAGTAAGCCCTAATTGGATTAGGGCTTACTCTTTATTTACAAAACCAGATTGAATTGCTTCTGTCACTTCTTTTGCAATTTCCATTGTCGTTGCTTCCATACAAAGTTTTTTATACCAAATATGTACGGATGATTTTTTATTAGAAAGATGCTTCATTAAAATCAATCGACTATATGCCATTTTACTTTCTATAGGAGTCGCAATATACACCGTAAAATTCTTCGCTTCAAATACCTTTTCTCCCAAAACATATTTACATCCTAACTCACCTACTACTAAATCATTTAGGCTTTCTATTGTCATATACCATATCCCCCTTTTAGCCTACATAATCAATCGAACCGCCGAATACTTGGTACAGACAATGCCATCCCAATTGTTATGAGTACTAAAATAGCTAGCATTATAATTGTTATCTTGCCACCTATTACAGTAGCTAACCAGCCTACAATCACATATCCTAATGGCAATAAAGCAAATGAACCTAACATATCAAGACTTGCCACTCTTCCAAATGCTTCTTCTGGTACAAGCTCTTGTAAACTTGTTTCCCAAATGAGCCCAAATATCATAATACCGAATCCTTCCATTGCCATTAAAGCTATTAAAGCAGGTGCCCAAGAAACGAAAGGCATAATTAATAGTGCTATTCCACTTATTAACACACCACCATATGCAAGTAATCCCCTCTTACGCCACTGCTGCCTCCCACCGAAAATTAGTGCTGCAATTACAGCTCCAGCACCAGAAGAAGCCATACCCAATCCATATACGTAAGCATCAAAATGGTGATGAACATTAAACAACCATGGAATTAACACAACGATAATTCCTGCATAACAAATATTTATGAAAGAAAAGGCTAAAATTGTAATCCACAGCCACGGGTGGCTTTTTAAAACTAAAACACCTTCCATAAACTCTTGTTTGTAATCGATCTTACTCTTTTCAATGGTTTTTACCTTTTTAAACTTTATTTCTCTTAAAAATAATAAACAGAAAAATGATAGCAAATACGTTACTGCATCCAGTCCAAATCCTATTCCGGCAGATGCAACTGAAACGATCAATCCTCCAAGAGCCGGTCCAATTAGTCGTATACCTTGATTACTCATTTGCGTTAATGCATTAGCTGCATTTCGAATTTCCGGTACAAATACTTTCGCTCTTACAGCCGCATACGCCGGCTGGAATATCCCTTCCATAAGCCCATATACTGCTACGAGTACATATAGAAGTGGAATTGTTAAAACGTCCATAAATATCAGTGTTGCAAGTAATAGCATTAATATGCAGCGAATTATATCTGTAAATAACATTAATTTCACCCGATCAATTCGATCCACGACTAATCCAGCAAACGGTAACGCAAGAATATTAGGAAGCATGTACATTGCCATAGTTATTCCCATTACAACTGTTGAACCAGTTAATGAATACACAACGACTGGCAAAATAACCATCGTTATCGAACTACCTAAAGTCGAAAGTAATTGCCCAATCCATAAAAACTTAAAGTGTGGTGACACTTTAAGTGGCAATAACAATTTACCGACATAACTTAAATTTTTCTCTGTTGGTATTTCTCCTTGCATATCTCTCTCCTCTTTTCAAATTAAGTTAATATCTGGTGATAAAAAAAACAGAAAATTCAACCTTTCGTACCTTTAATTATATATGAAACTGTTAAATTATTGGTAAAAATAGAAAAATAGAAACTTATAATGAATCTATAAATATTACACGTTGAATATAAATAAAAAAAGGTGTTCGTATATATATAACAACTTTTAACTTTTAACTTTAATTTAAATTTAACTTTACTTTACTTACTTATTCTACTAACTTTACT